>QIGP01000293.1 GCA_003228965.1 Gammaproteobacteria bacterium | reverse complement strand
TTTTCCTGGGGTTCAGTGATCGGCGGTTTTACCGGTCTTGCTCTGAGCTATATGGATAAGAGCGAAAACCCCCTGGATCTTTCAGAGATTGTCCGTTTCTCATTGCTTTCTGCCGTTTTTATGTTTCTGTTGTTCTGTATAATTTGGGGGGTTCGTAAAGAACGTAAAGCACGGAAGGAATTAAAAGACCTCGAAGAACAAAGACAGGACTTCAAAAACGAAGAAAGTTTGTAATGTTTTAAGCGCAACGGCGACTAGGTAAGTACACACACTCACCAAAGCGTAGCCGTGATGAATAAAATAATTGCCTATGTCGTCTGTTTGCTGATAGTCATAAGTTCTATCGCATCGAATGACGATTCGAACAATCCATCGAGCCTGGCCAGTGGCGACGTTAACCTGACGTCTTGTCACATAAAGAACGTTGAAACCAAAGCCCGCTGCGCCAATGTTTCCGTGCCTGAAGATTGGTCTAACCCTGGTGGTAAACACATTTCGTTGTTTCTTGCCGTCATTCCTCCAAGTGGCGGTCAGGCAAGCAAAGCGCCTTTATATTTGCTGGCAGGCGGCCCGGGTCAGGCTGCATCAACGCTTGGTACGTATGTCGACGTTGGTCTGGAACGAGCCCGTCGCGGACGTGAGGTTGTGCTTCTCGATCAACGAGGAACCGGTAAAAGCACGCCGTTTGGCTGCACGTTCAGTCTGGACTATGACATCAAAGGCGACGAGTTTGCCAAAGAGTGCCTGGCGTCTACAACAAACCAACCAGAGTTTTATAACTCTGCTGCGTTCATGCAGGACCTTAACGCCGTGCGCGAGGCACTTGGGCACGACCAGATTAACCTGCTCGGTGGATCCTACGGCACACGCGCCGCGTTGCTCTACTTGCGTAAGTATCCGCAACATGTTCGGTCCGTCATTCTCGACGCGGTAGCAGCGCCTGAAACCGCTTTTTTCGAACAGTTCCACGCAAGCGCAGCGCGTGCGTTAAACAAATTGTTTGCCGACTGCACAGCTGATGCCGATTGTCAGTCGACCTTTCCAGGTTTACAGATGCAGTTTGAGCAGGTGTTGCAAACGCTTTCCGATACACCGCTTGTGCGCGATATGCCTGAGAAACTTGAAATCACGCCCGACGTTTTTCTTAACGCCGTTCGGAACGCTTTGTATTCACCCCTGACAACGGCCCAGCTTCCACTTGTCATTGATGCGGCGGCTACCGGTAACTACGCGCCCTGGAGTGCAGTTGCCGGAAGCATGAACTTCACATATCTCGACATGTCGATCGGAACCATGTTGTCTGTCCTGTGCGGTGAGGAACTCAATACAACTTCACCAGAAAATATTCAGCGAGTGGGTCGGGGTGGTGCTTTTGAGGAGGTTTCAATGGATTTTTGGTTTGACGCTTGCGCGATCTGGCCCCACCAAACGGCCGCAAACGATTATCGAGAGCCGGTCGTATCAAACGTGCCGGCGCTTCTGCTGTCGGGTGTGCAGGACCCTGTAACGCCACCGGCCTTCGGGCATACCGCTGCTTCTCGACTGAATAACTCAAGTCACGTTGTGGCTCCCTTTGGTGGCCACACTATTGGCTCCTACGGCTGTGTACCCAAGCTCGTTGCCAGGTTTCTCGACACGCTCGATCCAGAAGCTGTCGATGCAAGCTGTCTTGATGACCTGACCCGCGAACCGTTTGTGTTAAGCGCTGCCGGCCCTAAACCCTAGTGATTATAAGGAACTCACCATGATTGAATTACAACAATTACATAAATCATTCGGCGACGTAAAAGCGGTTGATGGCCTGAGCCTTACGGCCCGAGATGGTCAGATAACAACGTTGCTCGGTGCCAACGGGTCGGGTAAATCTACGACGTTACGTATGCTTGCGGGAATTGTTACGCCTGACAGCGGACATGCACTAATCGATTCGGTAGATGTTGCACAAGAACCGCTGGAAGCGCGACGCAAGCTCGGCATGTTTGGCGACCAGTTTGGTTTGTATCCCAGGCTGACTGCTTACGAGCACCTTGAATACGTTGCAGGGTTTCACGGCTACAGCGGCAAAGCACTAAAGAGTGCGGTCGCCGAAGTGAGTGACCTGCTGCAAATGAACGCGTTGCTCGATCGCCGAACCGAAGGCTTTTCTCAAGGCCAGCGCATGAAAGTTGCGTTAGCAAGAACGCTCGTACATCACCCGAAAAACCTGGTGCTTGATGAGCCTACACGAGGTCTCGACATTATGAGTATGCGGCTCTTACGTTCCGTGCTACGAGATCTTCGCGACGCGGGCCGCTGCGTTTTGCTGTCCAGTCACGTCATGGCGGATGTTGAAGAGCTTTCTAACCAAATCGTATTCATGGCGTCGGGGCAAGTGGTGCATACCGGGACGGCCGACGAGCTAATGGCGGCAAGTGGTACTACGTCGCTCGAAGATGCCTTTATTTCCATGACCCAGAAACACGCTGCCTAGGAGCACTGTATGCTATCTCTATTTAATGTTTTACGTAAAGAGTGGCGAGACGCCACACGTGACCGACGCAGCATTGTGTCCTCTTTGCTTTTCGCTGTGTTCGGACCACTCATGATTTATTTGTTGCTCGGTTCGATTGCCAAAGAGGTTGAGGCCACTGACGATTTGCAGGTGGCCGTGGTAGGAGCACAGTTCGCTCCAACCATGATCGCCAAGCTTGCGGAGCAAGGCATTGCCTGGACGCAGTTCGCAAGCGTTGAGTCTGCGAAGAACGACGGTGACCAGACCGTTCTCGTTACGGTGCTTGAAGATTTCAAAGAGCGGTATCTTGCAAGAACGCCTGTGGAAATTGCAGTTACCGCGGACTTCAAAGACGGTCAAGCGGAATCAGCCGCGCAGGAAGTCCAGGCGCTCATTAATGGTTACGGCCGCAAAGTTAGTTATTCACGCCTTATTGCGGCTGGAGTGCACCCAGATTCAATCAGTGCGATCCGGGCGACAACTTACGATCTTTCTCTGGCGGGAAGCAGAACTGCGCGCGTTAGTGATTCGTTGATTTATATGCTACTGATTGCCGGATTTATTAGCGGTTCTTTAATGGCGGCCGATTCCATTGCAGGCGAACGCGAAAGAAATTCACTGGAATCGTTACTTTCGCAGCCGGTAAACCCGTTCACGCTAGTGACAGGAAAGTGGTTGACTGCAGGTGCTATTAGCGCCTTTGTATCCACGGTCACGGTGATCGTTGCAGGAATTATGTTGGCAAAAGCACCGCTTGAAGTCCTCGGTCTGAGGCTTTTTATTGATCCTTCAAGCTTGTTCCTGGGTGCCCTGATATTACTGCCCCTGGCTTTTTTGGCCGTAAGTATTCAAATGTTGGTGGCGGCACGGGCGCGAACGTATAAAGAGGCTGGAACCTATGCCCAATTTACGCTGTTCATCCCCATCGCCGTTGCAGGCTCCGTCATGATAGGCAACGTCGATTTCGGGACGTTAGGTCAGATCTTACCCATCACTAGCCAAACCATGGGTCTCAAAGATGTGTTGCTCGAAGGCCGCTCGTCGCTTATTTCTATGGTTAGTGGTGCATTAACAACGCTACTGCTGGCGGTTGGGTTTGTGTGGATGACCGCACGGCGCTTAAGTGACGAACGTAGTCTTTGAGTTTCGCGGCGAATACAAATAGGCCAAACGAGATACAAAAAAAGCCCCGCTCACTGAGTGACCGGGGCTTTTTGCGCTGTTGAAGTTCGCGTTAGTCTTTTAAGACAAACGTTATCTTCATGTTAACGCGGTACTCGGTAACTTCGCCGCCGTCTACTACGACCTTCTGGCTTTCTACCCAGGCGCTCGTAATGTTGTCGAGGGTTTTCGAAGCGCGTCTAATACCCTGGCGAACGGCGTCTTCGAAGCCCTTGGTGCTGGATGCAGTGATTTCTGTTACGCGTGCAACTGTCATTATATAACTCCTTAATTTATCTGTGGAACTTCTCCACTTATTCAAGTCCTGCGGACTTAAGACTGCAAGGATACTAGGATCGCTGCAAGATTAGGTCAAATAGTGTGTCGCAATGTCGAGTGCTTGAGTATGGCAGCTGGTCAGGAATAACTTGTCAACCTAAATGATAATCGTTATCATTAGCATTCTCGTTTACTGCCACAAAGAAATGATCATGCGGACCACACTGACGCTTTCTCTGGCTGCCTGCCTTGTCGCTGTCCCTTTGTTTACCAACACTGCACGGGCGTCCGATAGCCCGCAAGCAGTTGAAGTGACGCCTGCTAAAATTGATTTGTCGATGGAAGAGATCACCATCATTGGTGACACACAGGACGCTGCCAACACGGCCGGGTCGGCACAGGTACTGGACAGCGCCGAGCTTGAGAAATATGCATTTGCCGACATACAGCAAATTTTACGCGCAGTGCCTGGTGTTTCAGTGCAGCTTGAAGACGGCTACGGCCTTCGCCCCAACTTAAGTATTCGCGGCACAGCCACGGAGCGAAGCGGGCGAATTACGTTACTTGAAGACAACGTGCTTATTGCTCCTGCACCGTATTCCGCACCTTCTGCTTATTACTTTCCGACCGCAGGTCGCATGCACCAAATGGAAGTACTCAAAGGGTCGGCCGCCATCAAGCAGGGTCCGTACACGATAGGCGGGGCCATTAACATGGTTTCAACACTAATTCCCACCGAGCGTACCGGCTTGGTGCATCTGGAGCTTGGCTCAAACGAAACAACACGACTTCACGCTCACTACGGCGACAGCCAGGCGCGATACGGCTGGCTGGTTGAAACCCACTTGTGGGACAGCGATGGATTCCAGTCGATTGATGCCGATGATCGAGATACAGGTTTGAACAAAGAAGACTTCACGGCCAAGTTTCGTTTCAACAGCGATCCGGCAAACCCTGTGTATCAACAGTTCGACATTAAGCTTCAGTACGCCACTGAAAGCTCTAACCAAAGCTACCTTGGGCTTACCGACGGCGATATTGCAAGCGACCCTCTGAGACGATATGCCGCATCTCAGCTAGACAACATTGACACTGAACACCAACAAATTGTGTTGCGCTATTTGGCCTCGTTTGGCGGCTCGCTCGAATTTACCGCCACGGCTTACAACAACACGCACGAACGCGACTGGTTTAAAACCGAACGCCTGGATGTAGACGGAAGTACTTCGGCGGCCGATTTTGGCGGAGTTAGCTGGAGCTCGGTTATAGATGGCATTAATTCAGGCACTGGCGCGGACGGTGCGACCGCGCAACAGCTGCAAGACATACTAAACGGTGCCGACACGGCTGTCGGATCTTTGCAAGTTCGTAGTAACGCTCGCGAGTACTTTTCTCGCGGCATTCAGCTTGGCCTATCCATGGACAAAACGTTGGGCAACTCAACGCACCAGTTTGAGTTTGGTCTTCGCTATCACGAAGACGAAGAAGACCGGCTGCAACGCAACAGCACCTACAGTCAGGTAAACAGCGTATTGGTGCAGGATGATTTGGGTTTGTTGGGTAATGCTGGCAACCGCATTCAAAGTGCTGAGGCTTTATCCTTTCACGCCTACGACCGTATCGAGATAGGGCACTGGACGCTGACGCCAGGGTTTCGTTACGAAGACATTGAGCAGAAGCGTATGCGTTACGAAGTTCGCGACGGACTCACCGCCGACCCTTCGAGTCGTGCGGACGATAATTTTCGCAGCACGCGCGACAACAGCACGCGTGTGTTCTTGCCTGGTATGGGCGTTCTATACAGTGTGAACGACCAGCTCTCTTTCTACGGTGGCATGCACAAAGGCTTTACCGCGCCGAGCAATTCGCCCGACGTGAATGAAGAAGAGAGCTTGAACTATGAAGTGGGCATGAGATTCGCAACCGAACGCTTGAACGTCGACTCTGCTTTTTTCTTTACTGACTACGACAATCTGCTAGGCGAATGTACGGCTTCCTCAGGCACTGATTGCGACATTGGTTCTGCCTTTAACGGCGATGCGGCGAGCATCAAAGGACTTGAGTTACAGGCTTCAGTACAGCTAGTGCAAAACGCTGATTACTCGTTACCGCTAACGCTTAGCTATACGTATCTCCACGGGCAGTTCGATTCTGATATTGCTGATACCGCCTTCTTTGGCGACGTCAGTAACGGCGACCCTTTACCGTACATTCCTGAAAATCAATTGTTGGTTGAACTTGGCTTCGAACGTAACGCGTGGGCAACGTACTTGCGCGCCAACTACGTTGACGAAGTGTGCGTTCGAGCGGCTTGTGGAGAGTTTGAGCAAACCGATTCGTTTACGGTACTGGATTTGTCAACGCACTATCAGTTTAACGACCGATTCAGCCTGTACGGCAAGTGGGAGAATATAACGGACGAAACGGCAATCGTTGGCCGTCAGCCATACGGTGCGCGGCCGCTAAGAGATTCAACGTACACGTTGGGGTTTCGCTTTAACCTGTAAGCCCGAACGAACAGGCCAGGTTCAGAGGTGCCTTTAACTGCGAGTCAGGCTAGGCCATGCTTGTTTTTAGCAGTTTCAATCCGCGGCTTTCAATTTGGCGAATACGCTCAGCAGATACACCATATTCTAGAGCCAGCTCGGTCAGCGTTTCTTTGTTTTCGGTGAGCCAGCGGCGATTGAGAATATCGCGTGTGCGATCGTCGAGCTCGCTCAAAGCGCGACCCAACTCAGCCGTTTGGAATGACTGCTCGTCTTCGTTTTCCAACGCAACCTGAGGGTCGGAGTCGGGAGCGGGCAGATAGGTTTCAGGACCGTAGCCGTCACTCTCGCCAGCGGCAGGGACAGCGTTGAACGACATGTCAGCGCTTGACATGCGTTTTTCCATTTCAGTAACATCCGTGACTTTCACGCCAAGGTCGTTGGCGATGGCCAGAGTATCTTCTACTGACAGCCACGACAGGTTCTTCTTTTTCTTACGCAAATTAAAGAACAGCTTGCGTTGGGCTTTGGTTGTAGCAACCTTGACCATGCGCCAGTTACGCAATACGTATTCGTGAATTTCGGAACGAATCCAGTGCACGGCAAAAGAGACCAGGCGCACACCGACGGTAGGGTCGAAGCGTTTAACAGCTTTCATGAGACCCACATTGCCTTCTTGCACAATGTCGGCCAGATTCAGACCGTAGCCTGAGTAACCGCGTGCAATGTGCACAACGAATCTCAAATGACTAAACACCAGCTCGCGCGCAGCTTCCAGGTCGTCGTTCTCCCGGTAGCGGTTAGCAAGCGCAACTTCAGCATCCCGTTTCATAATAGGAATTTGGGTTACCGTTTGCAGGTAGGCATCGATACTGCCTATTGGTCCTGCAAGTACCTGATAGTTTTGGTTTAACGCAACAGCGTTCGTCATTTCAGTCTCCCTTGGAGGCTAATTTTAGCACTCTCTCTTATAGAGTGCTAAATACGGCAGGGGTTCCCCAGCGCGTAACACAAAATAAGCATTTTAATCAATGAGTTGAATATACTAACGTCCAATTACGTGGCTCCTATCACCCATTAGCGACCGCAAAAGACGTATTTGAAGAGGTGGGGGTGCTTCAGTTGTTTTCAAGTATCCGCCAAAAATCATCTTTTTCCATGGTCGTCCAGGGGCAGTTCATCACCCGAATGGATCGAGGCAGTTTAGCCCGGTTCAATTTTGCGGATTTGTCGCGAAGAAGCGATGAAAGCGCCGACTATACCCAGCAAGGTGGATGCGAGCAGAAGCCAGGCCCACTGCCAGTCACCGAGTCCTCGCAGAGCATAGTCGCTGCCGTAAAGGCCAGCCACACGTTGCACGGGTCCTGCCATGACGTTGACCGCTACAGTCACCAAAACAGCTGAAAACGCACCGCCCGTGAGTCCGTACCAAAAACCGGTGTAGATAAAGGGTCGCCGGATAAAGGCGTCGGTACCGCCAACCAGCTTGGTTATTTCAATTTCGTCGCGGCGCTGCTGCACTTCCATGCGAATGGTGTTGCCTACAATCACAAGTACGGCAAGCGCAAGCAGGAATGCAGCAACGAGCACGGCGCGCCTGACCACTTCAAGAATGCCCTGAAAGCGAGCCACCCATTCGGTGTCCAGCTGTACCAGGTCGACGTTCGGAAGAGCGCCTAGTGTTTCGGCAAGCTGACTCATTTTGACCGGGTCGTCGTCGATACCGTCAGGTCTCACAATTAACGAGGCGGGCAACGGGTTGCTGTCGAGCGATTCGATGGCACGGCCAAACCCGGACAGCGCTTTAAAGTCCTCT
>QIGP01000235.1 GCA_003228965.1 Gammaproteobacteria bacterium | reverse complement strand
ACGTCCGGCAAATTTGTTTTTTCCGCGAGTCAGGCTTATTTAATTGAAGACGGCAAAATTACCCGGCCGGTCAAAGGCGCGACTTTAATTGGGAGTGGGCCTGATGTGCTAAAAGAAGTCAGCATGGTGGGTGACGATTTGGAATTGGACGACGGAGTGGGTACGTGCGGAAAAGAAGGTCAAAGCGTGCCGGTAGGCGTTGGACAGCCTACGCTTAAGATCGATACGCTCACGGTAGGCGGAACTGGCGGGGAATAAAGCGAATTGTGAGTAAACGGGATCAGTTTAGTGAGTGGATCGACGGCCGCCCGGGAAAAATAAAACGGGGCGAGCGCCTCAAACCTTGGTCTGAGACACTCAAAAGCAGGGAAAGAGGCCAAGTACTCTTCTGCTTTCGTGTACGAAACACCCCCCAGTAAACTAATCAATCATCGTAACGATGACTCTGCGACCGCGTTGTGCAGATTTGGCCTTAAGGCCGTTTCAATGCTCGCTGCGCTCGTCACAGACTCTAATGTCGCAAAATGAGAGAGTGTGCTCAACTGTCTCAAAACGGAGACAGGACGGGGTTTTTTCTAAGGCATAGCTTTAGATAAAACCTGAAATGCACGCAGTAAGTGCATACAATATCTACACTTTCACCTATTGGAGGGGCGTTGATTGTGCGATCAATACTGACCGTATTCTTTAAAGAGGTAACTGACAACTTTCGTGACAGGCGAACAATGTTGTCGGCGCTTCTCTTTGGGCCGCTTTTGGGGCCGGTGGTATTTTCCGGAATGATTAGTTTGATGCTCTCCAACCAGCTTGCCGACGTGGATGAAACGCTGGAGTACCCTGTCATTGGTGCCGAGTACGCGCCAAACCTGATGCAGTTTTTGCGTCAAAACAACGTTACGTTAAAAGAACTTCCAACCGGCACGGATGGTGAAGCGCTAGTGCGTAATCGGGAATATCCGGTGGTGCTGATGATCAGTGAGTCTTTTCCGCGCCATTTCACGCAGGGTATACCGGCCACCGTTAGCACCGTTGCCGATCAGTCGAGCCAAAAAACGCAAAAACCTTATGGCCGACTACAAGCCATTCTTGAGGGTTACAACAAAAAAACGGGCGCCCTGCGTTTACAGGCGCGCGGTATAAGTTCGGTGGTAGTTCAACCTCTACTTATAGACGATATCGATGTTTCAACTCCGGCATCGCGCGCCATCATGATTGTCGGTGTGATTACCTATTTCTTCATTTTCGCCGTACTCATGGGCGGCATGTATTTGGCGATAGATACGACAGCGGGTGAACGAGAGCGAGGCTCGCTTGAATCATTGTTGAGTGTGCCGGTGTCCCGTTCACACATGATACTTGGGAAACTGATGGCCACAGCGGCGTTTATGGCGATGTCATTGTTGATGAGTATTGTTGCGTTTTATTTTAGCGTGCGCTTGCTACCGCTTGAAAAAATCAACATGGTAGCCAACTTCTCACTGCCCATTGCGGCTAAAACGTTCTTGATCATGTTGCCTTTTGTTGCCTTCGGCGCGGCGTTCATGACAATTATTGCGACGTTTAGTAAAACCTACAAAGAGGCGCAGAGTTATCTTTCAATGGCCATGATGTTGCCGACTTTGCCCATCATGCTTGCGATTTTCACCTCGCTTAAACCAGAGTCGTCTTTCATGCTGGTGCCAAGTCTGAGCCAACATTTGCTGGTTACTGAAATGGTCAAGGGCATTCCGCTGGATCCGCAGGCAATCGTGTTGTCGGTGGTCTCTACGCTTGCGATAGCGCTGGTGCTAACCGGCTTGTCGATTTACCGTTACTACCAGGAATCGTTGCTGGTTTAACCGTCGCCGCTGGTTGTTGGTGCAGCCATTGCTGGTAGCGGGGCGGTTATAAACGCAGGCCGTTAGAGTTCAGGCTGATACAGCGAGTTAAAGTGCTCCAGCACGATGTCACACTGTTCCCGAGACTCGGCCACAATAGTGCCGTGACCTACTTTGCGTGACGGACGGTTAGATTTTCCGTAGCAGTGATAGTGCATGCCTTGAACGCTAAAGCATGTTTCCACAGCAGGCATGCCTCCGAGGAAATTAACCATGGTTGAGTGTCCGCGTGGCGAAGTGTCGCCAAGTGGCCAATTGAGAATGGCACGCAAGTGGTTTTCGAACTGACTGGTGTGGGCGCCTTCGATGCTCCAGTGACCGGAGTTGTGTACTCGAGGCGCGATTTCATTGACCAGCAGTTGACCGTG
Source organism: Gammaproteobacteria bacterium (assembly GCA_003228965.1). Lineage (GTDB taxonomy): Bacteria > Pseudomonadota > Gammaproteobacteria > Steroidobacterales > SZUA-146 > SZUA-146. The sequence continues at coordinate 7,306 of QIGP01000235.1, read as the reverse complement.
TGCAACGAAAAACTCAATGGTCAAAACGCCTGCATAGTTGAAGTGATTGAGTAACTTGTCAGCGTGTTCTTTGGCGAGCTGGCTAAGTTTGTCGTCGTAGTACGGGGCTTCGCAAATATGCAATATGCCGTTCTTGTGTGTATTGAGTGCTAAAGGATAGCGCGCAACGTCGCCGTTTTGATTGCGCGCGACAACCAAAGATACTTCACAATCGAAATTGACGAACTCTTCGACAATCAGGGAGTCGCTGTTCAGGCTGTCCCAGGCATCTTCAATGTCTTCCGGTGAGTGTAAAAAACGTTGGCCGCGGCCGTCGTAACCCAGTCGTCGGGCTTTGACCACGCACGGAAAACCACATTGAGAGGCTGCGCTATGAAGTTCTTGCAGTGAGCTCGCCGCAATGTACTTGGGCGTTGGAATTCCGAGTTGAGTGAAAAGCGATTTCTCGTTGAGGCGGTCCTGGGCCGTATTAAGCGCGTCGGCTGACGGCCACACAGGCGTGTGCTGTGCGATCTTGCGAAGTGCTGAAGCCGGTACATTCTCAACATCGAACGTGACAACGTCGACTTTGTTTGCAAGTTCTTGCAGAGCATCCAGGTTGTCGAACGGACCTTTAACCAGTTCGCCAAGATGTGCGCCCGGAGCGTCGTCGTTTGGGTCTAAAAAAACAAACTCCAGTCCCAGAGGTGTGCCGGCCAGCGCCATCATCCGGCCCAGCTGGCCAGCTCCTACGATGCCAACAGTCCTGTTTTTCACGTGGAGGTCAGTCTCTGGGATCGGGAGTTGCAAGGACGCACGCCGTTTGTTCGGCACGGTACTTGTCGACGGCCACTAATGCGTCGGAGTCGTAGTTGGCAATAATGGACGCCGCGAGCAGCGCTGCGTTAACAGCGCCTGCTATGCCAATGGCTAGCGTGCCTACAGGCACGCCGGCGGGCATTTGCGCAATGGACAACAGTGAATCAATACCGTTTAACATTTTGGACTTAATCGGCACTCCGAGAACGGGTAGCGATGTTTTGGCAGCGGCCATTCCTGGTAGGTGAGCTGCACCTCCGGCACCTGCGATTAAAACCTCCAGGCCGCGCTCACGCGCTGTCTCACAATACTCGAACAATAAGTCGGGCGTGCGGTGGGCGGAGACCACTTTTAGTTCGTAGCCGAGACCCAGCTTCTCGAGAGTATTCGAGGTGTGTTGCATAGTGTCCCAGTCAGACTGCGAACCCATGATGATGCCGATGCGTATTTTCATTGGGTGAGTTTACCAGTGGATTGAGTCTGCTTCACGACGCTTTGGTTACTCGTCTGTTTCCAGACTTGCCAGATGCGAATCGATGAGCCGAAATAGTGCGCGACCGGCACCAACAGGCTTGCCCGTTTTGAGTTCTTTGCTCGCCGCACGCACTTTTTGACCGAGCTGCTGGCGGTCGATGGTTGAATATTCAAAGACGAAGCCGGTGGTCAGATCGGGGTTGGTACTGAGCTGGTCGCGCCAGCGTTCTACTTTGTGAAAGCGGGCATTGGCCTCGCGTTCGGGGTGGCGCAGTTTGTCCAGTGCTTCCTGGATTGGCACGGCATCAAGGTGACGCATGACTTTACCGATATATTGCCGCTGTCGATAAAGCGCCCGATTTTTGGTCATTGTCTGCGCAGCGTCGACGGCGATACGCAGTCGTTCAGGCAAAGCTAATTTATCGAGCTGCTTTGACGTAAGATTAATCAACTCTTCGCCGAGCTTCTGCAATAGAAGGGACTCTTGTTTGAGTTGCGTCCTGCTGACAAATTCCTTGTCTGTGTCTTGATCGGGTTCAGTCATAGTTTTAGATCACGTGTCGTCGTAGCGAATGGGTGCGCGCTTGGTTGAGCCCTGGCATCGAGAGAAGCCCCCACGATCGGTTGCGCGCATGTCGAATTCTTCTTGTCCAACATGAAAGACCACCCAGTAGCCTTCAACGATAACCTGGTTGTAGCCCATGTTGGGTTGCGGGCATCCAAGCGAGCCGTCGGCGAATTGGCTTTTCTCGGCGCGTTCAAGTATGACTTCCTGGGCGCTTACGCCAGCTTCAGTGGCCACGAATGTAACCAGCTTTTGCATAATATCTTGTGGTACCGGATAAGCGCCAAGGTCAGGTTGCCCTGGCTTTTCATTTTCTGGCATTTCTTTGTGCTCCGGCAGTTCGGCCGTTTTCTGGCGATCTTGGACCTCAACCGGTCGAGCAGACGGAGGCTCATTAGATGTGCAGGCTGCAAGCGCACCCAGGATCAGGCCAAGAGCTGCCAGCAGGTGGATTCGCGCAAATCCGTTTTGGAGAAACAATCTGGCCAAATCGTTTGGCGTGGAACTTGAAAGGTTGGCGTTGCGCATGGCTACGTCCGTACATCTGGTTGAACAAGTCGAAAGTATAGAGATAAATGCCCGACACAGCGAGCCATAAGTCCTGCAGGTCAGGTACACTTTGAACTTAAGTTTTTTGATCGCCTTCCACGGCGGCCACCGCGTCCAATCTAGGAATTTATCGTATGACTCAGCTACTGCCGGTTGCGCAGAACGACCTCGAACAACTGACACAGAGGATTTTGGACAGGGCCAAAGCGCAGGGCGCCACGGCGGCCGAGACGTCGGTAAGTGCCAGTACAGGAATATCGGTCAACGTGAGGCTCGGCGAGGTGGAGACCATCGAATATCAGAGAGATCGCAGTTTGAGCCTGACCTGCTACCGGGGCGAGAGTCGCGGTTCAGCCAGCACCGCCGATTTTAGCGATGAGGCCATTGCACAAACGGTAGCCAAGGCGTGCTCAATTGCAAAATTTACCGCTGAAGACGCCGCTGCCGGTCTTGCGGACAAGGACCGCATGGCGACTTCATTGCCCGATTTGTCTCTTTGCCATCCGTGGGGTATCGAGGCGACAGAGGCCATCGATTTGGCTACGGAATGTGAGTCAGCCGCACGAGAATTTGATGCGCGTATAAACAATAGCGAAGGTGCTGGCGTTACCAGTCACGTAGGCACCAGAGTGTACGGTAACTCTCACGGGTTCGTTGGCGGGTTTAGTACGTCAAGTCACGGCATTAGCTGCTCGGTTCTCGCGCAGGATCCGGAAGGTGCGATGGAGCGCGATTACTGGTACAGCTCAATGCGAGACGCGAGCGACCTGGAAAGTGCGCAGTGGGTTGGCGAAGAAGCGTCACGCCGGGCGATTGCGCGCCTGGGAGCGCGCAAGCTCACCACACGTTCGGTTAAAGTACTTTTTCCGGCGCGTTTGGCGCGCGGACTAATCGGACACTATCTGGGTGCGGTAAGCGGTGGCGCTCAGTACCGTAAATCGAGCTTTCTGCTAGACAGCAAAGACAAGAAAGTTTTCCCGGACTTTATCTCTATTCGCGAAGAACCGCACATTCCAAAAGCGTTTGGCAGTACGCCAATGGATGGCGAGGGCGTTGCAACTTATGCGCGAGACATGGTCACTGAAGGTGTTGTGCAGGACTACATTTTAAGCAGCTATTCAGCTCGACGCCTGGGTCTTGAAACCACGGCAAACGCTGGTGGCATGCAAAACATGGTGGTCGCTGCCGGCACGTTGACTGAGGACGAACTCATTCAAGAAATGGGCACTGGCTTGATAATTACCGAACTGATGGGGCAAGGCGTTAATGCATTGACCGGCGACTATTCCCGTGGAGCTGCAGGCTTTTGGGTGGAAAACGGCGAAATCGCCTATCCGGTTCACGAGGTTACGGTTGCTGGAAATTTGAACGATATGTATCACCAACTGATTGCCGTTGGTAGTGATGTAGACCGGCTGAGTAAGGTTCATTGCGGGTCTATGTTGCTGGATGAGTTGATGGTGGCTGGTAATTAAACTGTGTATTAAGCAGAGTGCTGATTTTGGTAGGTCTGGTCGCGTTCTTATCGGGATTCAGTGGCATACTTGCAGATTGTAAATATAGCTTCGGGTTTGTACATGCATTGGTTTCCGGTTTCCCTTAATAGTCGCTTTTGGTTGGTTTTGTTGGCAGGTGTGCTTTTGAGTATTTCAGGTTGTGCGCCTGACGAGCGCTCTGAAGGCGAGCGTGTGGCTATGGCTCAACAGAGCGTGGCGCAGGGTCGCTATCGAGAAGCGATTATCGAAATGCGAAACCTGCTGCTTGAGAACAGGAATAGCGTCGATGCTCGTTTGATTCTTGGCGCCGCGTTGCTTGAGTCGGGCGATATGGATACGGCTCAGAAGGAGGCGTTTCGGGCGCGGGATCTTGGCGCTACACCCAAACAGTATCTGGAGATTTTAGCGCGCTCGCTGCAGGGTACAGGCAACCACGTAGAAGTGATTTCAGAGATCGATCCGAGCGGTATTGAGGACCCTGTGCTTGCGAGTACGTTGAGATCTCTACGGGGTTGGTCGATGCTTGAGTTGGGTTCTGTCGACCAGGCAAGCACAGTGTTTGACGAAGAGCTAGAGGCTGGCGTGAGTGTTGAGGCTCAGCGTATAGCGTTGTTGGGTAAGGCTTCTCTTGCCGTTGATGATGGTGAACTTGCGCAAGCTGAATTGCACCTGTTACGCGCCCTGGAGCTGTTACCCAACGAACCTGAGTCGTTGCTGGCGCTTGGCCGGGTATACATTTCTCAAAGTAAATACCAGAACGTCAAAACGCTGTTGGCTCCAGCTAGAAACGGCCTTGTACCGGCCGAGCCGCAGGAAAAATTCTTTATTGAAGGACAGTACACCGAAGCGCTTCTTGGACTTGGACAAATTAAAGAAGCGCGCAAATCGGTAGCGTTGCTTGAAAACCTGGGCGTTGCTCATCCAATGTACGCGTTCCTGAAGGGTCGAGTTGAGTTTCAGTCTGGAAACACCGGGGAGTCCATCTCTTTGTTTCAACAAGTCCTTGCTGAATACCCTAACTACACACCGGCGCTCACGTTAATGGGCGTAGCTTTAATTCAACGTGATGACATAGATCAGGCCGAGATGTTTCTGACTCGCTCTGTAGCCAATGACCCAGGCAATGTACGAGCTCGTCGATTGCTAGCAGAAACCCGGTTACGTATGGGGCGCAATAGAGCGGCCGTGCGAACGCTAAAAGACGGGCTGAGTCGTGACTACGATGACGTCGAATTACTTAGCATGCTTGGCCGTGCCACCATGCGAGAAGGTGATCAGGACGAAGGACTTAAATATTTGCAGGCGGCTTACGCGGCGGACCCTGACAGCCCTAATGCGGGAGTCGTGTTGGCTTCGGCCTATTTGACTATCGGAAACTCTGCGGAGGCGATCCGAATTTTGCGCTCGATTCCCGAAGGGGCGATTGAAAAAAATCGGAGAGACGTGCTTATTCGGGTGGCGAATCTGGATAGCACCGATCAAACAAAAGCCGAAGCCCAGATTGAACAGTTGCTCAAAGACGTTGGGCCAGGCGATACGTACATCATGGGCCTGGCGGGAAGTTTTTACGCCGCAACGGCTCAGGTAGAAAAAGCGCGCGCTTTGTTCAACGACATTCTGGCTGTCAGTTCTGACAATCGCGCAGCGATGCTCAATATTTTAAATCTTGATGAGCGCAGTGGTGACTATTCGCAATCGCAGGCCATGTTTGAAGCGGCACACGCCGCTGATCAAAGTGAGCTTTTGCCGGTTATGGTACTGGCTCGAATTTATGAAGCGAAAGGAGAGGGCGAGCGTGCGATTGAGTTGGTTTCCAAGGCTAATCAACGGGACCCGTCTGCACTGCTGCCGAACCTTATGCTCGCGGCAAACGCGCTGCGCAAGGAAGACTACGTAACGGCGGATGAATTTGCTTCTGTAGCCGCTACCAATTACCCCCGTTCGGCCAGAGCACACGCGCTATACGGTCTGGCCAAAATGAACCTGGGACAACTGACAGAATTTAAAAATGCCTTTGAGCGAGCTGTGGTGATTGAACCCGACAATGTCGAGTACAACTACTATTTTGAAGTGGTCCAAAGCGATACACCTTATCTGCCGGCCATGCGCTCTCTCGCGATACTGCACGCCGAAATTGGCAGGTCTTCTCAAGCCGACAAATTGGTCGCGGATATTCGAGCGCGCTTTGGAACTAGCCGTCAGGCGTTGGTGGCCGTTGGTGAAATTCGCGCGGCACAGGTCAAAGTAGAAGAGGCCGAGATCGCGTTTGAGTCGGCTCAGCAAATCAAACCAAGCTGGTTTGTAGCCTCGGAACTCTACAACATGCGCAAGGCCCACGGTATTGCGGATCCCACGCAATCACTACGTGAATGGAAAGAACACGCGCCCGGCGATTCGAGGCCGCAACAAAAGATAGCGCAGTACCATCACGAGACTGGTAACTCGTCAGTTGCCATCAAAGTATATGAGCAGACGCTCGTGCTTCAACCCGATTCCGTCATTTCCAGAAACAATTTGGCGTGGTTGTATTTTGAACGAGGCGAGGATGGCGATCTGGAGCAGGCTTTAACATTGGCGCAATCGGCGTATGAACTCTCTGAGCAAAACCCTGCGATAGCGGATACGTACGGTTGGCTATTGTTTCAAAGCGGGGAAGTTCAAAAGAGCCGCGATATTTTGCGTACCGCTTTTCTCGCAACGGGCCCTGAGAAAAGTCCCGACATTGCCTACCACTACGCGGTGATCCAGCAAGAGAAAGACGGCTTGGCCAGCAGTGCCCGGGAAATTTTAGACAACGCTTTAAATTCCGACCGTCCGTTTGCAAGTCGGCGGGAAGCGCAGAAGTTGCTCGATTCGATCAATGCGCAAATGCGTTTAATCGAAGAGAAACGAATGGAGGACGAGCGACTCGCCAAAGAGGAAAAGCCGCGTTCTCTGGATGAGTAGTTGAGCCAAGCCGTGTTAATTCAGTCAAAAGTCCAAAGAGAATTACTTTTTCCCGGTGGCTTGAGTGAACGGTTAACATAAAATCAGGTCATACTTAAGGGAGTACTTTATGTAACATGGCCGGATTCAATCTAAAGCTTATGGCCGCATTAATAATGTCGATTGTCTTTACGGTACTTACTTTATTGCAATTGTGTATGGTCATATCTTGTTGTAATTTAAGAAAAATATGAAATAGGCACGACTATTGCTTATAGTAAGGGTAAGTACTCTAATTCACATAGACTAAACATAATGAAAACTAAAACAATATTGCCAATAATCATGCTTCTCAGCACCATGTTCGCAAGTTCTGCGTCAGCGGTGGTGATTTTTGAAGACGACTTTAGCGGTGGAAACCGTAACAACGTCGGTAACGGCTGGTCTGAAATTGAAAGAAGCAGTAATGACGTTGCTGTCAGAGGCGGCGTACTTCGTT
>QIGP01000396.1 GCA_003228965.1 Gammaproteobacteria bacterium | reverse complement strand
CATGCCATCAGCCAAAACGAGCAGACCAATGTCCATATCGGCGCCGACCGCGTCTTCATTGTGCTCACGCACCATTCCGGTGTCGGTGACTGCATAGTGTTCAACTTTGCCTTTAAGACTCATGTTTTAATCTTACGCTGCTAAATGCTGAAGACATTCGCGAATGTCGTGGGCCATTTCCAGTCCGTTCGCGTAGCGGTCGGCTGGATCCTTCATTAATGCTGTATTTATCACGTGTGCCAACTGAGGAGGCAGCTCTGGCCGCACGGCGTGCAGCGGAGTGTGCTCATCATTGGCAATTTTGTACATCAGGGTAGCCATCGAGTCGGCGCGAAACGGTAACTGTCCGGTAAGTAACTGAAATAGAGTAACAGCCAGAGAGAATAAATCTGACTGGCCGGTCACAGTTTGGCCAGCCAATTGCTCAGGTGACATGTAAGACGGGGTGCCGAGTACAATTCCGGTCTTGGTTTTCGACGAATTGGTGATTCGGGCTATCCCAAAGTCAGTGATTTTGATGTCGCCGGTCGCCACATTAAACATTATATTGGCAGGCTTGATGTCCCGGTGAACCACCTCATTGCCGTGCGCATACGATAGCGCCTCGGCGGCTCTGGTGATTAGCTTCAGCACGGTATTCACGGGCAGCAGGTTGTCCTGAGTGGTGTACTGGCTCAGTTCCTTGCCTTCAAGAAACTCCATGGCTATATAGGCAAGATCCAGTTCTTCACCGGCGTCGAATACCGTGACAATATCCGGGTGGTTAAGACGGCCCGCAGTTTCTGCTTCGCGGAAAAAACGCTCGCGCGCGGTGGCCAGGTCGTCTTCGTCAAACTCTTCGCTCAAGGCGATGGTTTTAATGGCTACCACGCGATTAATTTTAGGGTCGCGGCCAAGGTACACCGTGCCCATAGCGCCACGGCCGATTTCTTTCTCAACGATGTAGCGACCTAACATCGGCTTTTGCAGGCCATCGACATCGTCGTCGATGAGTAGTCGTGTGGCGCCAACGCCAGATCCTTGTCCCAAAATGGTGGTTTGATCGAGAGACTGATTGCGCTTAATTCGCTGCGGCAGGTCCCGGTACTTCGGATCGTGTTTGGCCATATACGTATAGATTGCGCCTGCTTTATTGAACTGGCGTTTGCGCTCAAAATCGAGTGCCAAAGCGTACATGGGTTCCATCAGCGAGTCGTCCAGCGGACATTTGCGAAACTTCTCAAAGGCCATGTCCAGTTGGCCCTGGCTCTGGAACGCGAGTCCCAGCATGCGGTTGCTCTCCGCGCTTGCCAGGTCGGAATTTGCGCGCAAGCGTTCGACAACGCCAAAACGTTTGACGGTCATAACCAGATGGCCGCCGAGTAAGAACAGCAGCGGTGTGACCATGCGTAGCCATATTTGTCCGGTGGCAAACAGTCCAAGTGATGCGACTACCATAACGGCAGCGATTGAGCCTGTGGCAACAAGCGAGGATTGAGAGCGAAGACGCGGCAGCACAAACACAATGTACAGCGCGAGCAAGGCAAGTAATCCTTTCTCAATCAGGCCTGTCCAGGCGGGGCGGCGAATGCTGTCGCCCTGCAAAATACTGGAAACGGTATGCGCAAGAACCATGGCGGGGGACATGTCGGGGTCGGTGGGCGTAGCAAAACGGTTGCCAACACCCCTGGCACTTGCGCCAATGAGTACGACTTTGTCGCGGTATTTAGCCGCAGGCACTTTCGCGGCAAACACGTCGGTGAACGAATCTACCGGGAAAGCAGGTCGATCGTCGTTGTTATAGAAAACTGGATTAAATCGACCCAGGCCGTCAGTAGGAATGCTGCGAGGACCAATTAGCACGGCGTCTGAAGTGGCTACAATATCTTGCGCAGTCAAATTCAATGCAGCGGCAGCGGTGGCAAGTGACAGCGACGGAAACAGTTCGCCGTAATAGTCGACCACCAAAGCTTCCTGGCGAAGTGAGCCGTCGTGAAGGTCGGTAGTTTGATTCAAATGCCCCAGTCGCAGAGCGCGGGTCGCAAGGATTTCAATGGGCAAGGTTACGTTGCTCGCTGGAATACCCACAGAGTTGGGTTCAGCATTCGCTGCAAGCGCTGAAATGTAAGCCGGCAAGGGCACATCTGGACGACCTGCAGGTCGCCCAAGTGTAAAGGTCATAGGAATAATAATGTTGTTCGCGGACCCAAAGCTTGCCGCAAGGCGACCGTCGTAGTCGAGTTCGTTTATACCGGCGGCGAGGGCGTCTGCAATTTGCTGCGCCTGACTTCCAAGGTCGGCGTTTTTAATTGAAGATGCCGTGGCGGCAAGCTTCGTCACGTCGCGCTGAAGGTCAACGAGTGTATCGCGACCAGGGTCGACTTGTGCTTCAGAGAACAGCAGTCCGTACGTGACCACTTTGGCGCCGCCGCTTTCAAGCAGCTGGTTCATGCGTTCGTATAGATCACGCGACCACGGCATGCGTCCAAGCTCGGCAATGCTTTTGTCGTCGATATCAATTACCGCAATTCGATCGGAAGGCGCGGCGTTCATCGAGCGCATCATGTGGTCGTAGCCTGCGGTCTCCAATCCCTCAAAACTCGCGTGAGCCAGCCACAGCGCAGCTGCCGCAAACAGGGCGACATAGAGCAAGCCGACGAACTGGTCGGCGTATCTAATGTTGGTGTGTTTCTTCACAAATTAAAAATAACCATTATTTTGCAACGAAGTATAGAGCATAACAGCCTGTAAAAGTTACGGTTATAGTGTGACGTAGTACCGATTTTTGGGATTTGGTTAAGTCCCGTATCCGGCGTGCTAATATCCCGGGCTTCGACTTAGACGGTTTCGCCACTATGGCCCGTGAAAAATCAGTTTTTATCTGCAGTTCCTGTGGCGCAGCAGCCCCCAAATGGTCTGGCCAATGTGGCGACTGTGGCGACTGGAATACGCTCCAGGAAGGCTCCAGCCGCACTACCATCAAGACTCGCGCGGGTGGTTATGCAGGCGAGCGCACCACGCAGTCGCTGGCGTCGGCCCAAGGATCGGCCAAGCCGCGGCTCTCTACAGGCATTGGTGAGCTGGATCGTGTGCTGGGCGGAGGTCTGGTTTCAGGCTCAATCAGCCTGATTGGCGGCGATCCAGGTATTGGTAAATCGACGTTGTTGCTCCAGGCCGTGGCGGCGCTTTGCCAGCACACGACGGCAATGTATGTCAGCGGTGAGGAGTCACTCGAACAAATCGGCCTGCGCGCGCGACGGCTTGGCGTGGAAAACGCGCCGGTGACGCTGTTGGCCGAAACCTGTGTGGAAGCCATTGTGGCTACGGCAGACAAAAACCGGCACGGCGTGCTGGTTGTCGATTCTGTCCAGACCATGTACAGCGGGGAAGTACCCTCAGCTCCGGGTACCGTCACCCAATTGCGCGAATGTACGGCCCAGCTTGTGCGGTTTGCCAAGCAAACAGGTACAGCTATTTTCCTGGTCGGACATGTAACTAAAGAGGGCGTGATTGCCGGGCCGCGCGTGCTCGAACACATGGTCGATACCGTGTTGTACTTTGAGAGCGACGCCGGCAGTCGCTACCGTGTTATTCGGGCCGCCAAAAACCGCTTTGGAGCGGCTAACGAAATTGGCGTTTTCGCCATGACCGATGTCGGTGTCAAAGAGGTCAAAAACCCGTCGTCTATTTTCCTGTCTTCTGACCGGGAAGCCGCTCCAGGTAGTTGCGTGTTGATTACGCGCGAAGGCAGTAGAGTGTTGTTGGTTGAAGTGCAGGCTTTGGCATGTGACAACCCAATGGGCCAGCCACGCCGGGTAGCGGTTGGCTACGAGCAGAACCGCTTGGCAATGTTGCTCGCTGTTATGCAGCGACACGGTAATTTGTCGTTAGCGGGGCAAGACGTATTCGTCAACATTGTCGGCGGTATACGCATAAGCGAAACCGCCGCCGACTTGCCTATACTGCTTGCGGTCATGTCGAGCTTTCGGGACAAGCCTATTCCTGTAGCTACCGTTGCCTTTGGCGAAATTGGTTTGGCGGGTGAAGTACGTCCAGTGCCTTACGGTGAGGAACGCATTGCGGCAGCGGTCCAGCAGGGTTTCAAACGGGCCGTAGTGCCGTACGCCAATCGCCCCAAGAAACCGCTCAAAGGCATCGAAGTCATTGCCGTTAAGCGGCTAGTTGGGGCGATTGAAGCTCTATCGTAAAGTGACTATACAACTCGGCCGCTAAACTTTGAGGATTTTGTAAAACGAGCGAATATCCATTTTGGCTGTCGTACTGTTCTTTGTTAATTTAACCCAGGGTTAATAAAACACAGGTTTTGCACAATTGTGGTTACGGCATTTCCAATTGCTTTAAATAATGTTGCGCTGAAACGGTCCGAGTGCCATCGGTGCCAAAGGTTTTCTCAAGTGTCGGCAAACTTTGCTTGAGCAAATCGCGCGCCAGGTCGCGATTGCCGTTGGCCGCTTCGGCGGCACCCACGGCAGCGGTAGCTACGGCAAGCCACGGGTGATTCTCAGGTAGCACGTTACTAAGCTGTATCTGGCTGTTCTTTGCAAGTGTGAGTGCTTCGACGGGCTGGTTTTGGCGCAGCAGCGTTTCCGAAAGATTCGCCATAGCGACACCAAGCACCGGTGTTTTGTTACCGCTCTTTAAGTAGATGGTTATGCATTGACGAAACAGGGTGGCACTTTGTTCAAGCTCGCCCAGTTGCTGCAACACAGAGCCTAAGTTGAGCATCGCATTGGCCGTGTTTGGATGATCGCTACCCAGCGTGTCTCGATGCCAGTCGACTGACTCTTCCAGCGTGTTCTTTGCCTTGCCAAGCTGTTTAGACGCGGCAAGCGTGGCGCCTAAATTCGCCAATACCGTGCCCACCTGCGGGTGGTCGTTGTCAAATACTTCTTGTTGAATATCCAGTGCCTGAAGAAGGTAGGCCTCGGCTTCGTCAAAACGCCGCAAGTTAAAGTGGATGACGCCCAGGTTGCTCAGGGTAATGGCCGTGTCGGGATGTCGTTCCTGGTTGAGCGCCACGCGCATGTTCAGTGCTAGCTGATAGTGCTCCAATGCTTCTTCCAAATTTCCGAGCCGCCGTTGTGCAGAGGCTACGCTGTTCAAAGACTCGGCGATTTTAACGTGGTGTCCGCCGTGTTTCGATGTTCTTATATTCAGCGCCTGACTAAATAGTTCGAGAGCTTTTGCATACTGGCCCTGTTCAAATATGGCGTTGCCAAGATTGTGTAAGAGTTCGGCTTCCAAAATCACATCCGGTAATGCCGACTGTCGGTGCAACTCCAGCGCGCGTTCATACAGGGGTTCAGCTTTTTCATACTCTCCCTGGTAAAAATGGACGAGCCCTCGCGTTCGATGCGTCTGAATGCGTGCCGGTAAATAGTTTGCCTTGTCTGGCTCTCGCTCAGTGAGTGCCAATGCCTCCGATGCGATTGGCTCGGCATCGACGTATTGTCCCAGGTTCAAATGCGCTCGTGCCATGGACTCAAGCATCGAAGCGCGCACGAGAGGCTGGTCTTGTAATTCTGTCTGGATATTTTTCACTCCTCGCTGTAGCAGCTCACGTGCGTTCAAATCTGCAGCAGCTTCTGTAAACGGACTCGCTACGTCAAACAAATCAATCATGAATTCGGTGACTTCTGTTGCTCGCCGAGACTCAAGCTGAGCGAGCTGACTTTGATGTTCGGTTGCCTGCTGGGCCTCAATGGCGGCCAGTTGCGCTTGTTCGGCGAGGCGCCTGGCTTCGTCGGCGCGATTTAAACCGATCGCAAGGCCCGTAGTGCTTGTTGCCAGGGCTACGACTACCGCTGCCGTGGCTGAAACCCCAACAACATGGTTACGCAAGAAGCAGCGCAGCTGGTAGCGGCGGCTTGGCGGGTGGGCGTTCACCGCTTTCCCATTTAAAAAGCGAGAGATGTCGTCACGAAGTTCGCTCACAGAAGCATAGCGTTGTTCGCGGTCCGGTTGTAGCGCCTGGTTCAATATCCAGTTCAGGTCGCCGCCCATCTGTTCGATGATTGCGGCGGTGGTGCTGTTACGTTCAAGGGCCAATTGAGCAAGTTCGGATTCGGAGGCGCGGCGCAGCATACTGCCAGTAGAGAGCACTGGCGCGCTATAAGTTATTAGTCCTCCGCGCGTGGCGGAGGCTACAGGCGTTTTAGGTCGCTGTCCGAGTAATAGCTCGTGGAGCACACTTGCGAGGGAATACACGTCGGTGCGTGTATCGATGTCGATGCTATTTGAGCTGGCCTGTTCGGGGCTCATGTAGTCGGGAGTGCCCACCACTTGATTGTGTTGCGTCAGACCACTAGCCGCGCTTTCGTACGGGCTGACACTGCGAGCTATTCCGAAGTCGATGATTTTGGGTTGACGTTTTCCGTCCTCTTCAGCTACCAGAATATTTGACGGTTTCAAATCACGATGAATGATGCCTTTTTGGTGCGCGTGGATAGTCGCCTCGCACACCTGGATCATTAGCTGAAGGCGTTCCTTTATGGTCAGTTTATGATCTTTGCAATACGTGTAAATATCTTTGCCGTTGACATGTTCCATGACGAAATACGAACGGCCGTCCTGGTTGATGCCTGCATCGAAAACCGTCGCTATTCCAGGGTGCCGCATGGAGGCGAGTGCTTCGCGTTCAGCGTCAAAACGTTTTAGTATTTGCGCCGTATCCATTCCGGGCTTAATCATTTTGAGAGCAACGTCGCGCAGCGGCTGTTTCTGTTGAGCGAGGTATACGATGGCCATGCCACCATCTCCTAGCGTACGCAGGACTGTGTACGGACCCACTGTTTCGGGCATGGTGAGCGATTGGCCAATGCGTTTGAGTCGTGTTGAATTGTCAGACGCGGCAAGTACGGTGCTACCGGCATTCGCATGCAGCAACAAATAGTTTACTTCTTTGCGAAGGGAGGTGTCACCTTCGCAGGCCTCGTCGAGGTAGCTCTTGCGTTCCGAGTCGGCAAGCTCTGTAGCGTTAGAGAATATTCTTGCAACAAGATCGTGGTTAGAATATGTCATGCGTCTGACTAAGACAGTTCAAGGTAGCGGGCAATCCAGGCGCTGGCAAATTTCCAGTCGCTTTTGATCGTTCGTTCAGCCACGTTTACGTGAGCAGCACAATCAGCCACGCTCAAGCCGCCGAGGTAGCGCAGCTCAAACACCTGGGCGTGGCGTTTGTTGCGCTGTTCCAGCTTTTCAATAGCAAGGCATATATCGAGAATTTCTGCCGTTTGAGAAGGCGTGACAAACCCATCGCTGTGTTCGTACTGGTTGAGAGTCAGTCGAAGACCGTTTGACGGTCGTTTGGCCGCGTTTCTTTTGCGTGAATGATCGATAAGCGCTCTACGCATCTGCGTCGATGCGATCGCTACAAAGTGTTTGCGATTCTTGGTAGCCACAGGCGAGCGCTTATTCATACGCAGCCAGGCTTCGTTGACTAACGCAGTCGGTTGGAGAGTGTGTCCAGCTTGTTCAGCGGCCATCAGTCTCACAGCAATTCGATGTAGTTCGCCATACATGTTGTCGTCCGATATTGAGGGGCCGCACTCAGAGTCAGGCCCGTGACCGGAGTTCAGACATTCATCAATTTCGATATCAGGCATAGCGGGATCAACTATTTCAGCAATGGCGCTCATTCAGTATAGGCCTTACTACGGCGTTGGCTACAGGTTTTCTGCGGAAAAGTACTAGAAGTAAAATTGCCCCTTTTAGGCTCCGATTGCGCAACATATTCTAGGGACTGAAAAAAACAAACAGGAGAGTCGTTGTAAAGTATCAATTTATCGTTTGGTTCGTTGGGTCGTGACAGTACTTTTAGCAGGGCCGATAATCACAGGAAACGCGGTTTATGCGCAGCAAGTTGAAAACCCGGTAGCGTGTCCTGGTGACAATTCGGTTCTTGATATCGCCTATGGACAACATACAACGGGTTGCAATATCAACACCCCTGACGGTACTGAATAATTTTATGGACCCAACGTTTGAAGTTCGCCAGCCAGACGGTTTGCTTATTGTAGATGGTGTCGTTGACGCCGCGACGTGCCATGACAATTGTTCGTTCAGTTTTGAATTTGCGTCGGGTACGAGCGGCACTTATTCGGCACTCATGCGTGATTTGAGCGATAGATCAGGCGGTTCGCATACGATTAGCGTGCAATGCCTGTTGGGTAGATGCGCTAACGCGGTAGCCATAGTGAGCGAAAAACCATCAAGCGGTGTGTACTGCAGTCTGTCAAATTGCCCACTTTCTTTTCAACCTTGTATGTCCTTCTTAAGTA
>QIGP01000082.1 GCA_003228965.1 Gammaproteobacteria bacterium | reverse complement strand
TGAGTGGGGTGCTCGACGTAGAAGACCCCATTAAGTCGGAGTACGAACTTGAAGTGTCGTCTCCGGGCGTCGATCGAATTTTACGTACGACGTCGCATTACGAAGAATTTGTGGGTCGGGAAGTAAACCTCCGACTCAAACGGCCAGATCAAAACCGGCGTAAGCTTACGGGACTATTAAAATCCGTAAGCTTTAACGAAGTGGTTTTGGAGGTTGGAGGTGAAACGATTGTGGTAATTCGCGATAACATTGATAAAACCCGGTTGGTTCCGGTATTTGACACATAACGCAATGGTGTTGGCATGAATAAAGAAATCCTGTTAGTTGCAGATGCAGTGTCGAACGAAAAAGGTGTCGACAAAGACATTATTTTCGAAGCGATCGAAATGGCATTGGCTTCGGCAACACGCAAGCTACACGGTGAAGACATTGATGTTCGCGTGGCTATTGACCGTGAAACCGGTGGCTACGATACGTTCAGACGCTGGTTGGTATTTGCCGACGATTCAAATGAACTTGAAACTCCTGACCGCGAGCTGCGACTTGACGACGCGATTGATTACAATCCTGACGCGTTACCCGGCGAATTCGTTGAAGAACCCATGAAGTCAGTTAAGTTTGGTCGCATTGCCGCCCAAACCGCAAAGCAGGTTATTGTGCAAAAAGTTCGGGAAGCCGAACGCGCGCAGGTGGTTGAACAATTTAAAGTACGCGAAGGCGAGCTGTTAAGCGGCATCGTTAAGCGCGTTGACCGCAACGGCGCGTACCTTGACTTGGGTGGCAGCGCCGAGGGTTTCATTCCTCGCGAAAACCTGATTCCGCGTGAAGCCATTCGCACGAACGATCGGGTAAAAGGATTGCTACGCGAAGTACGTTCAGAAATTCGTGGACCTCAGTTGTTCATGACTCGTACGTCACCAGAATTTTTGGTTGAGCTGTTTAAAATTGAAGTGCCGGAAGTGGGCCAAGGCCTCATCGACATTTTAGGTGCAGCTCGCGATCCTGGTAACAGAGCAAAAATTGCCGTTCGTACTAACGACAATCGCATTGACCCTGTGGGTGCTTGCGTAGGCATGCGTGGTTCACGCGTACAGGCTGTTTCAAATGAACTGGCTGGTGAGCGCGTAGACATTATTTTGTGGGACGAAAACCCTGCTCAGTACGTAATTAATGCCATGTCGCCAGCCGAAGTGCTGTCGATTGTGATGGACGAAGAAAAGCACTCAATGGACATAGCCGTTGAAGAAGATCGTCTGTCGTTGGCTATCGGTAAAGGCGGACAGAACATTCGTTTGGCCAGTGACTTGACCGAATGGGATCTCAAAGTCATGACCGAAACCGATGCCGAAGAGAAATCTGAGACCGAAACACAGGCACTGATTCAGCTCTTTACGAAACGGCTCGATGTTGACGAAGAAGTCGCAGTCATTTTGGTGCAGGAAGGTTTTTCCAGTATCGAAGAAGTGGCATATGTGCCCACGGCGGAGCTTGTGGCCATCGAAGAATTTGACGAAGATATTGTTAACGAATTGCGTAGCAGGGCACGTGACGTGCTGCTGACTCAGGCAATTGTTAGCGAAGAGGAAATCGGCGACGCGGTACCTGCGGACGATTTGCTGGAACTAGAAGGTATGGACGAAGCGTTAGCTTTCGTGCTTGCCAGTAAAGGCGTGGTGACACGTGAAGACCTCGCGGAGCAAGCGGTGGACGACCTCGAAGAGGTAGAGTCGCTAACTCCGGAACGCGCAGCGGAGCTGATTATGGCCGCGCGCGCACACTGGTTTGAGGACGTGGAATAAATTTTCGCGTGGAGTAAATTATGGCTGACGTAACCGTCACACAGTTCGCTGATGTACTGAAAGTAACCGTTGATAAATTGCTGGAGCAAATGGCCGAGGCAGGTATCAATGTGGGCAGTGCAACAGATCCCATCTCTGAAGACAACAAGCTTCAGTTGCTAACCCATTTGCGTACCGCACACGGTCGCAAAGACGAGGGTGCTGCGCCTAAGAAAATCATACTGCAGCGCAAGCAGCGGAGTGAGCTTAAGATGTCTGGCGGACAGGGTCGTACGCGAACGGTTAATGTCGAAGTGCGAAGCAAGCGAACTTACGTAAGCCGCGGTGTCCTGGAAGAAGAAGCAAAAGCTAAACAGGAAGTGCTGGATGCGCAACGCGAGAAAGAACTCGCCGTAGTAAACGTTGAAAAAGAAGAAACCGATAAACGTAACCGAGAAGCTGAAGAAAAACGCAAATCCGAGGAAGACAGGGCTGAGAAGGAGCGCACAGAGCGTGCCGAGCTAGAGGCGCGCACCAAAGCCGAAGCCGAAGAGCGCAAACGCGTTGAAGAAGAACGACGCAAACAACAAGATGCGGCGCGTAGGGCCAAGAAGCCTGCCGGCGACAAGAATACGAAATACGGACGTAAAGAACTGCACGTTGCAAACAGCAAGGGCGGTCGTCGACGTGCCAAGAAGCCTGCACGACGTCGTCCTGTTGCAGTCAATTCAGACTCTCTGAATTTCGAGAAGCCTACAGCTCCGCTAGTGCGGGAAGTAGCGTTGGGCGACACCATCACTGTAGCCGAACTTGCCCAGAAAATGGCCGTGAAAGCCAACGAAGTTATCAAAACGATGATGGGCATGGGTGCGATGGTTACGATTAACCAGGTCATCGATCAGGATACGGCACAGTTAGTGGTTGAAGAGATGGGGCATACCGTTTCTATTGTCAGCGACAACGTGCTCGAAGACGAAGTGGTTGAAGCTAGTCAGGCCGTAGGCGATGAGGTTCACCGTGCACCGGTTGTTACGGTCATGGGCCACGTCGATCACGGTAAGACCTCGTTACTCGATTACATTCGACGCACCAAAGTAGCCGACGGCGAAGCCGGCGGAATTACTCAGCACATTGGTGCTTACCGCGTCGCAACCAGCAAAGGCGACATCGCCTTTTTGGATACGCCCGGACACGAAGCGTTTACCGCCATGCGTGCACGTGGTGCTCAGGTTACCGACATTGTGATTTTAGTGGTCGCAGGCGACGACGGCGTTAAGCCTCAAACCATCGAAGCGATCAAACATTCGAAAGCGGCCGGTGTTCCAATCATTGTTGCGGTTAATAAAATGGACCGCGAAGATGCAGACATGGAACGGGTTAAGAACGAAATGTCGCAGCACGACGTACTTCCCGAAGACTGGGGTGGCGAGACCATGTTCGTTCCCGTGTCTGCAAAAACCGGTGACGGCGTAGATAAATTGCTAGAGAACATTTCGCTGCAGGCAGAACTGCTTGAGCTGACAGCGACTGCCGACGGTCCTGCGGCTGGTGTTGTCCTGGAATCCTCCCTTGAGAAGGGACGTGGTGCAGTGGCTACTGTACTTGTTACCCGAGGTTCGCTGAGCGTAGGCGATACATTGCTTGCCGGTACGGAATTCGGCCGTGTACGAGCCATGTTTGACGAATTCGGCAAGCCCATTAAAGAAGCTGGTCCTTCAACGCCTGCCGTGGTGCTTGGTTTGTCAGGAACACCGAATGCCGGTGACGATATTTTGACTTTGTCGGACGATCGCAAAGCACGCGAACTGGCGCAACATCGTCAGGACAAAATGCGTGACCAGAAGCTTGCCAAACAGCAAGCTTCGCGTCTCGAAGACGTCTTCTCGCAGATGGCACAGGGCGAACGCGAAAGTGTCAACCTGGTTATTAAAGCCGACGTTCAGGGTAGTGCAGAAGCATTGAGCGATTCACTGATGCGATTGACTCAGGAAGACGTTGAAGTGAAGATCGTGTTGAGTGCGGTTGGCGGAATTACAGAGTCAGACGTGAACCTTGCCGTGGCCTCTAACGCCATTGTCATTGGCTTTAACACACGAGCCGACAGTGCTGCTCGTCAAGTGATTAAAGACTCAGGCATAGAGCTGCATTACTACAGCATCATCTACGAAGTGATTGACGAAGTGAAACGCGCAATCAGCGGCAAGATGGCACCTGAAATCAAAGAACAAATTGTGGGTCTTGCCACAGTTAAGGAAGTGTTTACTTCACCGAAACTTGGCCAGATTGCCGGTAGTCTTGTATCCGAAGGTTACGTACGCCTCAGCTTCCCAATTCGCGTGCTGCGTGACAACGTCGTTATTTACGAAGGTGAGCTCGAGTCGCTGCGTCGCTTTAAAGACAACGTCAACGAAGTTCGCTCAGGTACTGAGTGTGGAATCGGTGTGAAAAACTACACTGACGTCCGCGAAGGCGATCAAATTGAGTGCTTTGAACGTATCGAGGTCGCTCGTTCGCTGTAAGCGCGCAATATTATGCCTAAAGAGTTTCATCGTAGTGAGCGTGTTTCCGAGTTGCTTCACAGACTGGTCAGTGACGTTGTGCGCAACGAAGTGCACGACCCTCGCGTGAGTCTGGTGACTATTACCGATTTGCATTTGAGTCGCGATCTGGGTGTGGCGAAAATTTATTTTACGTCGCTGGACGATGACGCCGACCTTGACGAAATTGCCATAGTGCTGCAAAAAGCGGGCGGGTTTATTCGCAACAAGGTTGGCCGTGAAATTAGCCTGCGCACCACACCGGAACTGCGGTTTTTCAAAGACACCGTTGCGCTGCGTGGACGCGCGATGAGCGAACTTATTAACAATGCCGTGGCCCAGGACGAGGCACGCCACGACAACGAAGATGCCTGCGACGACGACATAGACACCAGCGAAGAGCATGGGTCGAAGTCGTAAAGGGCGTAATGTTAACGGCATTTTGCTGTTAGACAAACCTGGCGGGCTAACTTCCAATCGTGCCTTGCAGCGAGCCAAAGGTCTGCTGTTTGCACGCAAGGCCGGCCACACCGGTAGCCTCGACCCGCTTGCAAGTGGTCTGCTTCCATTGTGTTTTGGCCACGCTACCAAGGTGTCGGGGTATTTGCTCGAATCGAGCAAGACGTATGAAGTAACCGCCGTTTTTGGCGGACGCACTGACACAGGCGACGCGGACGGGGAGGTCGTAGAGACTTCGGACGTGGTGCCATCGGATGACGAAATAAACGCCATGTTGCCGTCTTTTGTCGGACCGCAGCAGCAAATACCGCCGATGTACTCGGCGTTAAAACAAGACGGCAAGCGCCTGTATACTCTGGCGCGGCAGGGCAAAGTGGTAGAGCGTCCCCCCAGGGACATCACTATTTACACGCTCGAGAGACGATCATCGGACGCGGGCACTATGGCGCTTCGGGTGAAATGCTCCAAAGGGACGTATATTCGTACCCTGGTTGAGGATATTGCGGAGAAGTTGGGTGCGCTGGCACACGTTGGAATCTTGCGCCGGACGGCTGCAGGGCCGTTTGACGATAGCCAGCTTGTGACTTTAGAGGCTATCGAAGAGCAGATTGAGGCTAACGGGCCGGAATCTGCGGACGACTGGCTGCTTCCTTTGGATAGTGCTCTGACCGACTGGCCGAAAGTAGACCTGGATACAGATACGGGCTTTTATTTATTAAATGGACAGCCTGTGCAGGCCCCAGGGGCCCCGGATGAGGGTTGGATAAGGATATACGTCGACGAGCAAGGGCTCGTTGGCCTTGGTGAAATTCTGCCGGATGGCCGAGTTGCACCCAGAAAACTGTTTCGCTGACAGCGATGTAAAAACAAGCGTTAAAATCACTTGTTTTTTGCTCAAAATCGCTTGTGAGTACAGGGTTGCTGCGGGTACAATGCGCGGCACCAAAAAGGGTTTAAATAGAAAGATTTAGAGGAAAGACCGACATGCCGCTTTCAACAGAGCAAAAAACAGGAATCATCGAGAAACATTCACGCGGGAATGCCGACACCGGCAGTCCTGAAGTTCAGGTCGCGTTGTTGTCATCCCGTATTAACGGGCTGACTGCACACTTTGCGCACAACAAGAAAGACCACCATTCACGCCGTGGGCTGTTGAAAATGGTCAACACGCGTCGCAAATTGTTGGACTACCTGAAAAAGAAAGATCTCAAACGCTATCAGGATCTGATCGCAGAACTTGGCTTGCGCCGATAATTCTCCCCGCTAATCCGGGTCAATTTACTTCATCGTTATAAACCAAGGGGTTTAGGGGCGGTTTGTTGTGACTATTCATAAGCAAGAATTTATGTACGGTGACCAAAAGGTCACGATCGAAACGGGTGAGATTGCCCGTCAGGCCAGTGGGGCCGTGATGGTGTCCGTGGGTGACACGGCACTGTTGGTAACGGCTGTGGGTAAGCGCGAGGCCGATCCAGGTCGTCCGTTTTTCCCGTTAACCGTAAATTACCAGGAAAAAACCTATGCGGCCGGTAAAATTCCAGGCGGGTTTTTCAAGCGAGAAGGCAGGCCTTCTGAAAAAGAAACACTGATTTGCCGCTTGATCGATCGCCCGATTCGTCCTTTGTTTCCAAAAGGATTCAAGAACGAAGTTCAGATAATTGCTACCGTGATGTCGCTCGATCCCGATGTCGACGCCGATATTCCAGCCATTATTGGTTGTTCTGCGGCGCTTGCCATATCAGGCATGCCATTTGCAGGTCCGATAGCTGCGGCACGAGTTGGTTATAAAGACGGTGCTTACGGCCTCAATCCGACCCGTACCTGGTTGCAAGACTCTGACCTGGAACTGGTTGTTGCAGGTACCAAAGACGCCGTACTGATGGTGGAATCTGAAGCGAACATTCTTCCGGAAGACGTCATGTTAGGCGCCGTTATGTTCGGTCACGAGCATATGCAGGTTGCTATTCAAAACATCAGCGAACTCGCCGCTAAAGTCGGCACGAAGTCGTGGGGTTGGGAAGCACCTGCAGAGAATACAGCGCTTAAAGATCTGGTGGCTACACAAGCATCTGCAGGTCTTAGTGCTGCGTATGACATTTCCGAAAAAATGGCTCGTCAGGACAAAGTACACGAAACCAAAGCAGCCGTTATGGATGCGTTGGCTGGTGGCGACGATGCCAAATACAGCAGCGACGAAGTCGGTGGCATGCTCAAGAAACTCGAAAGCGACATCGTGCGTAATCGCGTACTGGATGGGCAACCTCGAATCGACGGGCGCGATACCTCAACAGTAAGGCCTATCAACGTTCGTGTTGGCATTTTACCTCGCACCCACGGTTCAGCGCTGTTCACACGTGGTGAAACTCAAGCGATTGTAGCGACCACGCTGGGTACAGGTCGCGACGCTCAAATCATCGATGCATTGGAAGGCGAGTACAAAGAGCCGTTTATGTTGCATTACAACTTCCCACCGTTCTGCGTCGGCGAAACAGGCTTTATGTCTGGTCCTAAACGTCGCGAAATCGGACACGGTAAGTTGGCCAAACGCGGTATGGCTGCGGTTATGCCAAACATGGAAGAGTTTCCTTACGTCATTCGTGTCGTTTCTGAAATCACCGAGTCGAACGGTTCAAGTTCAATGGCTTCTGTGTGTGGTACGAGCCTTGCGCTGATGGACGCAGGTGTGCCAACAAAAGCACCTGTGGCCGGTGTTGCGATGGGCCTTGTGAAAGACGGCGATCGATACAAGGTTCTGACTGACATTCTGGGTGACGAAGATCACCTGGGTGACATGGACTTTAAAGTTGCAGGTACTGAAGAAGGTATTACTGCACTTCAAATGGACATCAAAATTCAGGGCATTACCAAAGACATTATGGCCACTGCTCTGGAGCAGGCCAAAGATGCGCGTATGTTCATTCTCGACAACATGAAGAAAGTTATTTCTACTCCTCGTGAAGAAATGTCGGATTGGGCACCAACGATTATCTCAATGAAGATTGACCCTGAGAAAATTCGTGACGTCATTGGTAAGGGCGGTGCCGTTATTCGTGCCATTACCGAAGAAACCGGCGCTACTATTGATATCGACAACGACGGTACTGTACGTATCGCGTCTGTTGAAGGTGCCTCTGGCCGTGAAGCTGAGAATCGTATCAAGCTGATCACAGCGGAAGTTGAAGTTGGCACAATTTACCAGGGTAAAGTTGCCCGCCTCATGGACTTCGGTGCTTTTGTAACCATTTTGCCTGGCAAAGACGGCTTGGTGCACATTTCACAAATCTCCGATGAGCGCGTTGAGAAAGTCAGCGACAAGCTGGCGGAAGGCGACGAGATTACCGTGAAAGTGCTCGAAGTTGACCGTCAGGGCCGCATTCGTTTGAGTATGCGTGACCTGGATGGAAACGGCTGACAATGAAGGCTAGGAGCCTGTCGGACTTAGGATGAATCTGCTGCGGAAAAGTCATTTTGGCCAGGTTTTCCGATTAAATTCGTTAAATATGTCCAATAT
>QIGP01000006.1 GCA_003228965.1 Gammaproteobacteria bacterium | reverse complement strand
CCTGCAAATCAACTCTACAAAGCCTGCTCCATTTTGTTTATCGACAAGAAGGGCGGCTGATCGATAAATCGTGGCGTATTTAGCCATAGAAACCGTTATTTTTTTGTTATTCCGCGCTTCATGGTGGTCCCAACCTTGTCGAATCTTGTTAGAATTTGGCCACAGCATAAGAATATGGAAGGGCCAAAAATGTATCGATCAAAAATTGTCGCGCTTGTTGTAGGCGCACTGCTGGCAGTGCCAGCGTTTGCCGATGGCGCCAAAACGCCGTCCGAGCTACCCCTGGAAGCGTTCGCACAGCTACCGTTAATGCAGAACGCGAAGCTGTCACCCGATGGCAGCCACATTGCGTTTTTCTATCCCATCAAAGGGCGCAATCACATTGTGATTCAGCCAGTCTTTAACCCCGACGGGCGCAAAGTCGTTCCGCCGCCCGGTGAGCTGGAGTTTAACTGGCTGAACTGGGCCAACAACGAGCGGGTCGTATTCTCATTGGAGTTTTTCGCAGAGCGCTTTGAAACCGAGGTAACAGAGACGCGCCTTGGTTCGATCAAGCGGGACGGCACAGATTCCAAGTTCATAATTAAACCTGCCAATCCCAAGTCAACTACGGGATCCAAGCTAAGCCGCACCGGGCAGGGCGTGGCTCCGCAGCTTCAGGACAACGTCATTGCCTGGCTGCCAGACGAGCCTGACCACATTCTGGTGAGCCTGGACGAAGACTTTGACGGTAAGAGTGAAGTACGCAAAGTCAACGTTAATAACAGTGACTACAGTAACGTCCGCGGTGGTATTCAAGGCGTTCAATGGTGGATGGTTGATGCCGATAACGTTGTGCGTTTGGGCTGGGGCTACTACCGCTCTGAATTTACCGTGAGGTTTTTAAACAACGAGGGCGACTGGAAGAGCGCGACGCGTTCCGACTGGTGGGACCGTGGTTGGCGGCCGATACGGTTTACGGAAGACCCGATGGTAGTTTACGCGTTCGGGCCTGGTGATAGTGGTCGTAAAGTCGTGGTGAAAATGAACATTACCGACGGATCAATTGTAGAGAACGTGTTTGACAACGGTGACTACGACATTGATAGCGTGAAAATTGACGGGCTGTCCGGCCGGCCGGTGGGCGTTAGCTACACGACTCATCAGGGGCGTACTAAATACTTTGACAAAGAATACGATCGTTTGCAGCGCACGGCAGAGAAAGCCTTTGCGGGCATGGTCGTTAAACTTGTGAGTCTGTCTGCCGACCGCAAACAGCTGCTGGTTAAAGTATCCAGCGACACGGACCCTGGCGTTCTTTATTACTGGGACCGGGCAGCCAAAAGCATGGACGTGCTTACGGAACTTATGCCCGGGTTGAAGCCTGAACTGCTGAGCCCGGTTAAGCCGGTTAGTTATTCAGCAAGAGACGGCTACGACATACCAGGCTATTTGACGCTACCAGTTGGAAGTGCGGACAAGAATCTCCCAACTATTGTCCTGCCGCACGGTGGACCTGCGGCGCGTGACGACCAGAGCTTCTGGTTCCTGACGCAGTTTCTGGCTTCAAGAGGCTACGCGGTATTGCAACCGAACTTCCGTGGTTCAACGGGTTACGGATACTCTCACCGCGATGCAGGCCGCAACGAGTGGGGCGGGCTTATGCAAGACGATGTTACCGACGGCGCTAAATGGTTGGTGGAGTCGGGCATAGCTGACCCTGAGCGTTTGTGTATCGTCGGTTGGTCTTACGGTGGCTACGCCGCGGCGATGGGTGCGGTTAAAACTCCCGATCTGTTCCAGTGTGCTGCGAGTATCAACGGTGTGCTTGACGTGCCGCGCATGGTCAACGACGACCGTAAGTACATTGGCGGTAAAGCGTGGGTTAAAGACTGGGAGCGAGAGGGCGCATCACTTAGTGATATATCGCCTTACCACCAGGCTGGGCGTATCACCATACCCATGTTGATTATTCAGGCCAAAGACGACACTCGTGTGCACGAAGAGCAAGGTGAGCGTATGGCCAAACAGCTCGGTAAGCTCAAAAAACAGGTGGACTACGTAACGGTAGATTTGGGTGGGCACAGCATGACTAATACGCCTGCACGAAAAGTGATTCTGGAGTCGCTGGATAAGTTTTTAAGCGACAACATCGGAAACTGATTGTAAGAGTGTGAAGAAACGCCACTGCCCCTAAAGGCGGTGGCGTTTTTTGTATTCGTTCACTTTTTCGACCCCAATAAATCAGGCCACAGGTAACGCTTCGCGATACCTGTCATGGAGCGCCTTGATTGAGTGCTCCGACCGTACGCCGCCGTCGAGGTCTAGTACCAAGGGTCCTGGCTTGTAGCCTCTGCTGTTAAGCCCGCGTTGAACCGGCCGCGACAGCAATTAACCGCTTAAGCGCCTAATTTGCGCGTGCGAGCCATTTGCAGCGTTTCCCGGTAGACTGGGGTAAGAACTGCGGAGTTTGGTCAGTTCACCGGTATCGGTCGTTCAGCGGCGCACAACGAATTACCGAAGACCTGAATTTCGACGCTCTTTCTTAAGAAAATAACTCAGAAGTAACTCCAATCATGAAGCAGGTTTACACCAACGCCAATCGTACACTCGTGCTCAATGTACAAAACTTACTTGAGCGCGCCGGTATCAAAACGCTCTTGCGCAACGAGTTCGCCATTGGCGGCATGGGTGAGTTGTCGCCGTTCGACGCCTGGCTTGAAGTCTGGGTGGTCATGGATGCCGATCGCAATCGCGCCAAAGAACTCGCCGATACGGCCGTCAGCAAGCAAAAAGCTGCCCAGTGGATATGTAATCGCTGCAAAGAAACCAACGACCCGTCGTTCGACTATTGCTGGAACTGTCAAAGTGACGCCGAATCAGGCGACGTTATTGACGCCGGTCACTAGACCACGCAGCTTCCATTACTATTGTCCGGGCTGTCAGCAACCCCAGATGTAAAGCAGTACTTGCTGACAACGCGTCTTTCCAGTGATCTTGCGTAACTATTACCAGACTCAGGGCTTAACTTCGTGCCCTTCAGCCGGTAGTCGATCAAGAATTGGTGATAAATTTTTTTTTCGGGCGCATTTGAGTGTCTGTATTTGCTAAGCTTTAATCATGCTTTTTCACAGGACGGCTTGGCTCATGAAACCGTTGTATTCTTATATTCTGATTTCTGTTGCTGTGTTGACCAGTGGCGGCGCTAACGCCGAAGACCCGCAGTCTGCGGCAGATCTTCCGCTGGAGGCGTTTGCCCAATTGTCGCAAATGCAGGATGCCGAGCTGTCACCCGACGGCACTCACATTGCCTATTTGTTCCCGTTTGACGGGCGCAATCACATCGTCATGCAGCCGGTTAGTGGCTTTGACAAACGTAAAGTCGTACCTCCTGCCGGCAAGCTGAACTTCGACTGGCTGCAGTGGGCCAACAACGATCGACTGGTATTCGCAGCCTCGTTTTCCGGTGAGCGTTTTAATACCGCAACCATCGAAACTCGTTTGGCATCAATTAAAAAAGACGGCAGTGGACTCGAATGGATAGTTCGCTCCGCTAACTCAGACGAAGTGGCAGGTTCTCGACCCGGCACAAAACCTGATATCCCTCCACAAATTCAGGATGACGTCATTAGCTGGTTGCCCGAGGAACCTAACCATATTCTGGTGGCGCTCGACGAGAACTTTGACGGCAAAGATGAAGTACGTCGCATCGACATTACTTCGGGTGACTACACCAATATTCAAGATGGGCTACGTGGAGTACAAAACTGGTTAGTAGATGCCAGTGGCGACGTGCGCATGGGGTTCGGGTACTACGAGAGTGAATTCACGCTTAAGTTCCTCAACAGCGAACAGCAGTGGATAAGCGCTACGTCCACCGACTGGTGGGACAGCGGCTGGCACCCGGTCGCTTTTACCGACGATCCTTTGGTCGCCTTTGTCATTGGGCCGAACGTACGCGGGCGCGATGTCGTACGTAAAATGAAAATTGAAACCGGTGAGTTTTTAGAAGAAGTATTTGATGCCGGTGATTACGATGTGGATGGTGTGGTGCTGAATGCGTATACGCGGAAACCTGTCGGAGTCAGCTACACGGAACACGGACCTCACGTAAAATATTTTGATAGCGAATTCGATAAATTACAACGCACGGCGGAAAAAGCGTTCAAAGGTATGAGCGTGCGCCTGCTCAGTTTGTCCGCTGACAAACGTCAGATACTGGTGCGAGTCTCCAGCGACACCGATCCCGGAGTGCTGTACTTCTGGGACCGGGACGCCAAGAGCATGGACGTTTACAACGTATCGATGCCGGGCTTGGTCCCCGAGCTACTGACTCCTGTTCGTCCCGTGACTTACACGGCGCGCGATGGCAAGGAAATTCCAGGTTATCTGACAACGCCACTTGCACAAGAGGCTAAAAACTTACCGATGGTTGTGATGCCTCACGGTGGTCCAGGTTCGCGTAGCGATAAACGTTTCGGATTCATTCAGCAGTTTTTGGCGTCACGAGGGTACGCCGTATTTCAGCCTAACTTTCGTGGATCTACAGGCTACGGTGGCGATCACTTTTCGGCCGGTAAAAAACAGTGGGGCGGATTAATGCAGGACGACGTTACCGATGGAGCCGAATGGCTGGTTAAATCGGGCATCGCCGATCCCGAGCGTATGTGTATTATCGGTTGGTCCTACGGCGGCTATTCCGCGGTTATGGGCGCAATCAAGACGCCCGACCTGTTTAAATGTGCGGCCAGTATCAACGGTGTACTCGACCTTCCCAGACTGGTGAACGACGATAAAAAATACATCGGAGGTCGCACCTGGGTTAAGGACTTTGGCCTCGAAGGCGAAAAACTAAAAACAATTTCTCCGTACCACCAAGCCGAGCGCATCAAAATTCCGATGTTGCTAATTCAGGCGGAAGACGACGTGAACGTACACAAAGACCAAGCCGCACGTATGCAAAAGCGA
This sequence comes from Gammaproteobacteria bacterium, assembly GCA_003228965.1. Taxonomy (GTDB): domain Bacteria; phylum Pseudomonadota; class Gammaproteobacteria; order Steroidobacterales; family SZUA-146; genus SZUA-146. The sequence continues at coordinate 3,355 of QIGP01000006.1, read as the reverse complement.
TTGCTCAAACTTAAAAAACCCGTAGAACTGATCACTGTCGGGCTAGGTGGTCACAACATGGATAACACGGCTGCTCGCGAAGAAATTCTCAAAAATCTGGAGCTTTTTTTGAACAAAAATATTGGCGGGTTGTAACAACGAGAAACGTTGTTTGAGTCTGCGAAGGTCGTAAGAAACGTGTTTGTACAGGTTAGCAGCGTCAATCAACCATAGGTGCGGAGAACGTGCGTTCTAGCCGAGCTTGCTACGTACCAGAGCGCCTGCGGCACTCATGTTGATGCGACCTTTGGCTTTGCCTTTAAGCTGTCCCATCACCTTACCCATGTCTTTCATTTCACTGGCGCCGGTGGCGGCCATAATTTCGTCGATGAGGGCTGCGACCTCGTCGTCGCTAAGCTGTTCTGGCAGGTAATGTTGTAGCACTACGATTTCAGCTTCTTCTTTCTCAGCCAACTCGGGACGCTCGGCGTCGCGGTATTGCCTGGCTGATTCGCGTCGCTGCTTAACGAGTTTCTCAAGGACGGTAAGTGTTGCGCTTTCGGTGAGTTCTTCGCGCGTATCAATTTCGATTTGCTTGATTGCAGAAATTGTCATGCGAATAACACTCAGCCGCTCTTTATCCGCGGCTTTCATCGCAGTTTTCATATCGGCTATGAGAGTGTCTTTTAGTGACATGCTACAGACAGCAGTGGCTCGCTAGAACAGCGTGCCGCAGATGACGATTCTTAGTAGAGGCGCTTGCGACGAGCAACTTCACCCGCCACTTTCTTGGCGTGACGCTTAACAGCCGCCGCTTTTTTGCGTTTGCGTTCTTGCGTGGGTTTCTCGTAGTACTCACGGCGACGCAGCTCGGTGAGGATACCGGCTTTCTCGCAGGCGCGCTTGAAGCGGCGCAGGGCTGAATCAAAATATTCGTTTTCTCGAATTCTTACGCTGGGCATAGTGTGTCCGCTGTCTTTAGTTTATGGTCGGTGTTTTCCGGAAGAACACATAAGGTGCTTAAGCAGCTTGGGGCTCTCCCGGAAGGATGCGCATTCTAAAACGCGGCTTACGAAATTGAAAGGATTGAGGGGTAAAAATGCGGGTTTTGGGTATTGAGTCGTCTTGTGACGAAACTGGTGTCGCCGTTTACGACTCAAAACAAGGACTTATGGCCGAAGAGCTGTACAGTCAGGTCGAATTGCACGCCCGCTACGGTGGTGTGGTGCCTGAGCTCGCCTCCCGAGATCACGTGCGCAAGATTTTACCCTTAGTAGACAAGGTGTTACGAGCATGTCCATGCGTTGACGGCCAGCCTCCAGTGGACGCTGTGGCCTACACGGCGGGTCCGGGGCTTGTAGGGGCGCTACTTGTTGGTGCGAGTCTCGCGCGTTCTTTGGCCGTTGGGTGGGGTGTTCCGTCGATTGGCGTACACCACATGGAAGGTCATTTATTGTCACCCATGCTCGCCAATGAAATGCCCGGTTTTCCATTAATTGCGCTACTGGTGTCCGGTGGCCATACGCTCCTGGTCGACGTCCAGGCCCACGGGCAGTACCGGGTGCTCGGCCAGTCTCTTGACGACGCTGTGGGTGAGGCCTTTGATAAAACGGCCAAACTCATGGGGCTTCCTTACCCTGGAGGGCCACAATTGGCGGAGCTAGCCGAACAGGGTGACCCCACTCGATTCGACTTCCCACGACCCATGGTTAAAAAGCCGGGCCTCGACTTTTCGTTTAGTGGATTAAAAACCAGCGTGTTGCTGACCTGGCAGGCAAGCGATCAGTCTGAACAGGTACGCGCCGACATTGCGGCCAGTTTTCAGCAAGCCGTCGTCGACACGTTAACTGTAAAGGTCAAGCGCGCGCTGAAAGCAACCGGGCACAAGTCGGTGATGGTTGCAGGTGGCGTTGGCGCCAACAAGCGGCTGCGTGCCGAACTCGACGCTACATGCAAAGCGGTTGGCGTACGCGTTTTCTTTCCTCCCACGCGGCTTTGTACCGACAACGGCGCCATGATTGCGTACGCAGGTTGGTTGCGTCTTAAGCGTGATGGTATTGGCAGCAGCTACGACGTGCCCGTCAAAGCCCGTTGGTCACTCGAAGACTTGAGCTGAACGATTCCAAATGACGGCTTCTACACGCTGTAAATCCTCTTCGACCTCACGCTCTTTGCGCTACACTCAAACCTTATATACACGGCTTGCGACAGTGCGTGAAACAGCCCCATCACCTTAACGGAAATTTACTAATGAGCGATCGCATTTTTCTTGAAGCGCTTGAAATTCAGGGTGTCATTGGCATTTACGACTGGGAGCGCACGACAAAGCAAACCATTCGTGTCGACCTTGAAATGCCGGCCAACGCCTTGCTTGCGTCAGGCTCCGACGATATTTCTGACACGCTAAACTACAAAGACGTTGCCAAGCGCATTATTACGTTTGTCGAAGGCACCGAATTTCAGTTAATCGAAACGTTGGTTGAAAGCATTGCGTCGCTTATTCTCGAAGATTTTAAAGTCAGCTGGGTGGAAGTCGCTGTTAGCAAACCCGGAGCAGTCAGAGGCTCAAAAAACGTCGGCGTTAAAATTCGTCGAGGCGTTGCCGACGACGGCGCTCGGCGCGATGTGTTTCTGGCGTTGGGTAGCAACATAGAACCACGCAATTACCTGAATAAGTCGATTGAAATGCTTACCGAGCGGTTTGGTTCACTGAGGCAATCGACCGTTTACCAAAACAAGGCCGTTGGCTTTGAAGGCGAAGATTTTCTGAATATGGTCGTTGGCTTTTCAACGCGCCTCGGGCTTGATGAAGTTAAACAGGCGTGTGCCCAGATTGAAAATGTTTGCGGTCGTGAACGAGGCGCCGAGAAATTTGCCCCACGAACGCTCGATATCGATCTGTTGATGTTTGGCGACACCGTCCTTACCAAAGGCGATACGCTGCTCCCGCGCCCGGAAATACTCAAATTTCCGTTTATGTTAAGACCACTAGCGGAACTTGCAGGCGATGTCAGGCATCCAACCCTTGAATACACCCTTGCGCAGCTGTGGAAAGAGCTGAAAGGCGACAACCACGGTGCGCACGAAATGACACCTGTTAGTCTGGACTGAAGCCAGGTGAGCCCTGCTGCTATATTGTGCAGTACAGTGCAGTGCGAGTGAAGCGACTGGCAAACCGAGCCTTCGAAAAGAGTGGGGCTCGTGTAATGAGGAATACAAGATGAATACTAAACGGCCGGTTTCGATTTTTATTCTGGCGACCATGCTCGGTGCCTGCGGAGGCGGTGGTAGTGACGACGCGTTCGTTCAGGCCCCACCTATTGCCGGTTGTTCCGTCGCCGAGCAAAACCAGTTCGTCATCGATCTCATGCGTGAT
>QIGP01000008.1 GCA_003228965.1 Gammaproteobacteria bacterium | reverse complement strand
TTTTTGCTGATGCGGAATCCATGTATTTCAACGGTTTACTGGGTACCGGCCTGCGCCAGCATGACGGATTTTAGTTAACGGGACAGCAGTGGGTTCAGATAGGAATGTATAACCCAGCTCTGCCTGTTTTTGATACCACACAGCAATATCTAGCGCTTCGAGCTTAGCCCGTGGGCTAATGGAATACTCAAAACTCATGCAACTTAAAGTTTATCGAGTTGGGCTTTAATATCAGCTCGCGCTTCTGACCAGGGAACCCTGGCCTCAGGGTGTTTATGGTCTTCTGCTAATCGCTCGTCAAGCATATGTTTTTCGGCGCTGATTAATGTTTGTGTCAGTGTCGATTTGTCAGCAGCGCTTTCCCACAGCAACTGAGAGAGTTTCAGCTTTTCTGCATCGGGCAAAGCGAACAATTTGTCAATAGCGTCTTTCATGGGTTCATTAGGTTCTGTCGCAAATAGCATTTTGTCAATTCTGAAGCCACTATTTTTATAGCATCAAAATTCACCAAATTTCAAGTTTGCGACAGAGCCTAACATAGTGCCATTCGGGTCAGAGAACACAATTCTCTGACCCTTCGTATTTGGTGGACGTAAAAACCTCCGTCAAAATACACTCTGATCCAGACTACGCCCAGTCCTAGTATTTACCCAACGCATTCAAGAACCAACCGTCATTGTCGTAATCGAGGTCGGTAAGGTCGTCGGAAAAATCGGTAAAATTATAGCCAATGCCGAGCTTCATGTGATCGCCAAAGTGTCGGTCCACGCCCAGTAGCGCACCTTCACGCGTGGACCCGGCCTCTTCGATTTCTAGCCAGCGATATTCTGCGATGGCGTCCCAGCGGCGAATCAAATGATAACGTCCACGCACAGCAAAGAAGTTAGCAGTGCTTTCAAACCAGTCACCTGTGTTGCGACCCGTGCGTAGTTCGCCGCTGCGGTAGACGTACTTGCCACCTAAATCCCAACGTGGGTTTAGGCGATAAATGCCTTCGACGGAGAACACGTTAGAGCGTTGATCGGTGCCTGTTTGAATCTGGTCAAAACCTCGCAGGTCATACAAATAGGTGTACTTGGCCAAAAGATTAAAACGACCATGTTCTACAGGGCGGTACGCCACTCCCACCTGGGCTTCAGTAAATTCTGCATCGAAGTCGGGATTGACCAGGTCCTCGGTTTCAGAGAAATTTAGTCGGCCCAGAAAACGCGTGCTGTCACTGAATTTGTAGTCGGCACGGCTGGATGAAACCCACTGCTCGGAGTCAGTGTTTATACCTTCGTCGCGACGCAATTCCAGACGCGTACTTAAACGCATGCGTTTGCCCTGATAACCCAGTGAGCCTGACACGGCATCCCGGTCGACAAAATCGAATCCGTCGTCGAGTTGGCCGGTCTGATAGGTCGCACCAATTGACCAACCTTTGCGCGGTGCAAAGTCCAGTCCAAACACGTGGGCAACACCCGACTCGTTGTCCTGATATTCCGCAAACTGGTGCTCGTTGAACACCGAGAGTCGATTACTGAACACCGTGCGCTGACCGATAGCAATCTGATCGTTGGCCAACGTGTCCGTACGATCGGTTGACTGTGTATACGTGCCGTAAATACGGTGTCGGTGATTGATCTCATGCTCAAGTGTCACGGTCGACCCATCGCCACGATGACCGCTGTTAAGTTCGGCCGACAAGTTGGTGGTCTCGCTGATTTTCGCCACAACGCCCAAAGTACCCATGTCGTTGTTGTCGTAAGTGTCGCCTTGATCGACCGATACCTGACCACCCACATACGTGCTAATTCTTGGCGTCAGTTGTCGGGTATAGCGCATTCCAAGCAGCGTGCCGTCGCCCTGTTGCAGGCGGTTGACTCCGTTAACGAGTCCGCCGGCTACAAGGCCGGTAATTTGTGAGTCAACATGACGCACTTCGGCAGACAGTGAGCTGTGATCGTTTAGACGATAGTCTGTTTGCAACGAGTAGCGCTTGTCTTCTCGCTGGTTCTCGCGCTCAACAAAACTAGCGCGGCCAGACCAGGTCCAGCGGTCACCTATGTGACCGATAATTTCGCCACCGTATTCATCCACGTCTACGCCGGCGTCGCGCCGGGCTACCGAGTAGCCTGCATCGGAATGGCGATACCAACTGCTCACCACCCATTCGTTTTCCGTGTCAAATACTTCGGTTGAATTGAGCCGCGCTTCAACAGCGAAGGCGTCGCCTTCGCGGCCGGCAGTTGTCGTGCCGGCAATCGTACTGAACAGTAGTCCACCATTGTTAGACAAAAAGCGCTCAGCCTGGCTTTCTTCGCTGGACACGTATTCCATATTAATAAATGTGTTGGGTGCCATTTGAAGAGTAACGTCCCCGCCCACGAGCTGATAGTCCTCAGCACCACCACCGCGATTTTCCTGTGCATAGGTTCCACCAACTGCCAGGTGCTCACCGAACCACTGACGGCCTCGAAATCCGTAGCCAATATGATTGGAGTCAAATCCTTCCGGAATGTATTCGTAATCGGCGACCAAAACGGCGAGGTTGCCATCCAAAGGACCATCTCTAATGAGTGAAGGTGCCTGCAACTGCGTGATTTGAAGTAGTGGGCGGCTGAGTATTATTCGGCCCTGGATTTCGTCGACTTCGTAGTCCACCCCGCGAGTTAGCGTAATATTCTCCAACACGCGTTCGCTGTCACGATGGCGCAATTCAATTCGAAGTTTTTCAGAACCCGGTAAAATGTCACTGTGCTTGAGGTAGTACAGGCTGCCGCCGGTACCGATGAATTCGGAGTGCCCTAGCTCAGTTTGATTTTCCGAGACAAATGCATTGGCCTGCGTGCGGGAGGCGCCTTGTGCATTAACTTTCGGTGAGTTCCAGTTCAACTGTGCGCCATACAAACTGCGGTTGTATTGAGCAAGCTCCGTGCCGGTGAAACCCGTGTGAAAGTTACCCCACATGGCGTGCGAGTTATTCCAGTCTGCGCGCAGATACATTTTGCCGATTGAATCGGTGTCGGCAACAGTCGTCGAGTCATCGCCGTAGACGGGATAGTAGCGATCGGGGTCCAGGCGGCGAAAAATGCTCCGCGGATCTTTGTCGTCGATGTTTTCCAGAATGTCACTTAGCTCTTCTTCTTGAGTGTCGAGCTGAGCCGTGATCAGGTACTTGCCTTTGACTTTGCCTTTAAGATAAAACGCCAGGCGCCCTTCAACCAGGAAATCGTCGTCGTATCGATCGTCGACACTCAGTGGCTCAAGACTGCCGGATATGTCGAAACTGGATAGGGTTACATCGGCCAGAGCCACAATGAACATGTGCTTACCGCTCACGTTCACTGACACCGTTGCAGTTTCACTCGTAGCACAGGCATCGTTATAAAACTTCACATCCATTTGATGTGATCCCACCGGCATCATGTAGTCCAATGCAAAACTGCCGTTGGTGTCGATAGGTGCTCTATGCTGGTTGACGCTCATCGCCGAATTACCAGCCAGGTCTTGTCCATGAAGCCGTACGCGACTGCCGTAAATCGTGATGTTTTGGTCTACCAATTCGTTACGCCCGTAGACTGCCTGCAGTTCATGCGCATAGGTTTGCAGGGCAGCACAGTCAGAATCTGTAACCGGTCCGATGGATTTGGCCGTAAAACCGGTTCTCTTGGCAGGCAGCGTCTTCACGACGTCGTCGAGAGTGCCTCGCACCGGTATAGAATTTCCGGAGGCTGGATCGAACAGAGACACAGAAGGCGCTCTTGTAAGCTTGGTAGTGACGCGCTCTCCTGTAATATGAACCTCTACGCGGCGGTTTTGTGCGCGGCCTTCAACTGAGTCGTTTGACCCAACTGGCTGCGTAAGTCCATAGCCGCGAGCGTCGATCTGCTGCAGTGAAAGACCGAGCCGCTCGGCCAGATAATTGACAATAGATTGTGCACGGGCTTCGGACAGTACCTGATTGTTGGCAAACTCATTGCGATGTTCAGGGGCAATGCGAATGTTGTCGGTGTGCCCAATGGCTACAAGCCTCGTATTACTGGCGCCGCGCCAACTATCGACAATTCGATCCAGTTCGGTGATGGCCGGCGGTTTTAATTTGGTTTTGCGAGTATCGAATCGCGGTGTGAGCGTGTAGGACAAGGCTTCCGAACTTGCTGCCTGCAAGGGAGGCTCCATCACAACAACTGCGCCGTCGAGAGGCGTTGAGGCAGCGCTTGTTAGCTGCGGCCCTGCATTGTCGCCCTCCAGATCAAAACGCGGCATGGAGGAATGTATAGGGGAATGTGGCGCGTGTTCCATGTCATTCAATACAACCGCGGTCATGGATTTTTCAAGCGTACGGTCAACCCGTCCTTCTTGATCAAATGCTCGCGCCTGATAGTACAGTTTGTCGCCCGTGTGTAGCGCACGTTTGGAAGAACCGTCCCACAGCACACGCACAAAATTTCCTGTGGGAATGGGTAGAGACGCTACAGGTTCCAGTCGATCAAAATCGCGCCCATCAAAAATCTCCAGTACGGCCCGCTCAATAAAAGGGTCGTAGTTCTTATACACAAAGAATTCGACAGGTTTGGCTACACGGCCATTTTCAACGGTAAACACATCATCCGAGTGAACGGCCATTCGTGGATCACTGATGGCCGGGTCTTCTGTGGCCCATAACTTTCCGCCACCGGGCAGTCGAACAAGAAAGTCTCCGATGATATCGACCCGATCATTGCTAGTGCGCGCAGCTGGCGTATCCAGAGGGGATGGCGGACGATCATCGATGTAGCCAATAATTTCAATGGCGTACCCCTCGCCGGTCAGGCATTTTTTGCCTGCGCAATTTTGTGGCGATTGCCCAAGGGCACTGATCGAGAACAGGACACTCGTAAATCCGATAGTCCAGAGTGAAAATCTGGCACAGAGACCCTTCATCATGGCTACTATCCCCCTAATCTATATCGATAAAAGCGCCACTTTGCGTTAGTCTCGCCGGGCATTATGTATAGCATACGACATTTGCGCACTCGTTGTAATTTCTCCACTTAGGCAAACGTTCCGGCAAATCGTGCAAAACGCTACTGTGACATGCAGAGTCATCGAAACGCCGATTATCAAGAATATCAATACTGCTTCTGATCGACTTGTTCGCCCTCTAATCCAAGACCTTTCCTGGTGTAACAATCACCCTGCGCCTGCTGACCTTTCTGTATGGCTCGACTCAACAACAGATCCTCGCAAACGTGGCAAAGAGCAACGTCGAATGATCTATCCACCCATTGATCGGAAATTCGGCATCGGATTTGCGGAGATTTACCGGTCATTTTCTCTTCTGACCGGCAAATTGCCCTTAGACCTGCCTCCATGAGCGATGGTTACCGTACTAGAGTCTGTCCGGACCCCAAAAAACCAGGCACCATCCAAACATCAGCCAGCATTGCTCGAGCTTTGATCGGAGCTGAGGGAATCGGAATCACTATCGTAATCCGAGTCGCTGTCTGAATCGCTGTCGTGGTCTGAGTCGCTGTCTGAATCACTGTCGTAATCCGAGTCGCTGTCTGAATCACTGTCGTGGTCTGAGTCGCTGTCTGAATCACTGTCGTAATCCGAGTCGCTGTCTGAATCACTGTCGTGGTCTGAGTCGCTGTCTGAATCGCTGTCGTGATCTGAGTCACTATCCGAATCGCTGTCGTGATCTGAGTCACTATCCGAATCGCTGTCCGAATCACTATCCGAGTCATCATCTGAATCGTCTGGAGGACAATACGGGTCATGATCCGAGTCGCTGTCCGAATCACTATCCGAATCGCTATCCGAATCGCTGTCCGAGTCGCTGTCCGAGTCGCTGTCCGAATCGTCGCCCGGATGCGGGCAACTTCCAACAATGCAATCAGTTCCGATATCTATATTAATATCCCCGTTACCGGAATGAGGCAACCACTCCCAATTAGGCTGACTCTCTACCGTCCAATCCAGCCAGTTAGAACCGCCTAAATTGATGTTTTTACCGTTTGCACCAACTCCAACCTGAAATGCCGAACCACGACGAGTCAAAGAGATTTGTGCGCCAGCCAGCGAGCCTGCACCCGTTACAGTGCCTGTAAACCCGGTGTAATAACGCCAGGTCGATGGATCGACCGGCCCGCCGTTAGCCACGTAAGCACTGCTCGACAGCTCGAGTTTAGGGCTCCCTGGAGGTGGTGTGTTTGTCAGACCGGAAAATTCAACATCGAGCGACAGCGTGCGGTCCGGATCGTTGATATCAATCAATAAACCATTCAACTGCGCCGTACCATTTTCCAGCTCAACAAATGTGCCGGCTTCAGGAGCGAAGATGAATCGACCGATGCCAAATAATACCAGTGCATGACTACTGGTGCTGTTCGAGTATGCCGGATCGGCTGTGGCCGCCTCTACACAAGGCGTATTGTCGACCGTTACAGTCAGCATGTCTTCGGCATCGCACATCGCACCCTGTGCTGTCATTCCTTGTACAGTCACAGTGCTTGTTACCGTACTGTCGACAAACACGCTAGTCATCAGCGAAACGGTGCTTCCCGTACCCGGTGGCACAGTCAGTAAATCGATAGGGCTACCTGGCACAGCCGTGGGTGTCAGACTGTCGTCGGCCACGCTTACGTTGATAACCTCAGTGTCACCGACGTTGCTGACGTCATACTTATAAACGACTTCTGCACCCATTGGCAGCGATCCGTGATCTACGTTCACGATATCGCAGTTTTCCGAGAACACCAGATCGGTTATTGGCTCAACCACCACACCATTCCTGTCGCGGAAACCTTCAACAAGCCACAGCTCTGAAGGAGCACCTAGTGGACTATAAAGCGGTGCCGGCTCTGTGGCCGTATAGGGCGTAGCGCACTTGGTGCTATGTTTTTCATTTACTCCGTCAATGGATACCTTCATGCGCGACCCAAGCGAACTCCCGGTACCTGCATCCACTGAATAACCACTGGCATTGGTAAGCACCGTTACACCCGATATCAGGTCGATATTAGTGTATTCAGCGATGCCATTTACACTGCCAGTCATAACGACCGTTGCGCCCTGGACGTCTGGTCCGATATAGCGCAAGCGCGTTGCGGAGATTTTAGATTCGCAGGTCAAATCAGGCTGTGACTGAAGCACGACCGCACAGGTCTTGTTCACTTCAATTTTGCACAGATCCGGACCTTGACCAAAGTAGTGGCTCGGATCCTGAGCCGTTAGCGTAGTGCCGCCAGGTGTGGTGCCAACCACCGTTCCCAGATTCTGGTACTGACCGGCAACTGCTATGCCGCTTCCGGTACATGTCATGGACACCCCAACATCCAGTGTTGTGGCTGGGCACGATACCGCAACGCCTTGACTATCGACCACCGCGATGTCGCTCAGAACCGTATTGGTACTATTGGTAAGAACGTAGTCCCAGTTAACCGCATCGCCAATCGACACGCTAGGGCCAGGGGCCGCGTCAGCGTCTTGGCCGTTGGTGGACTTTTCAATATCCAGTGTACCCTGCTCACCAAAATAGTGACTGGGATCCATGCCGGTTAGGGCACCACCACCTGGAGTGATTCCAGTGACTGTACCAAGGTTCATGTACTGACCGGCCGTTGCCGTACCACTACCGGTACAAGTCGTGGCGGCACCCGGTGCCAGCATGTTGACGGGACAGGTAACGGTAACCCCCTGACTGTCGCTGACAACAAGGATTGTTACGACCGTATTCGTGTTATTGGTCACCAGGTATTCCCAGTTAACTGCAGCGCCAAGCATAATAAACGGTCCAGGTGTCACATCGGCATCTTCGCCGTTAGTCGATTTTTCAATATCTAACGCGCCCTGTTCGCCAAAATAATGACTGGGGTCAGTGCCAGAAACAATCGTGCCGCTCGGGGTAGTGCCGTTGGCCGTACCGACGTTCATGTATTGACCAGCCGTCGCGGCGCCACTACCGGTACAGATTGTTGAAGCACCGGGTGCCAGAGACGTTACGGGACACGCTACTGCCACACCCTGACTGTCAGTGACCGATACGTTGATCAACTCAACGTTTGTATTGTTTGTCACGACGTATTCCCACGTCACAGCGCTGCCCACTGCAATCGACGGTCCAGGTGCTGCATCAGCGTCTTGGCCGTTAGTGGATTTTTCAATATCCAAACTTCCCTGCTCACCAAAGTAGTGACTAGGGTCGGTGCCAGTTAGTGCATCACCACCAGGGGTTGTGCCGCTTGCCGTACCAATATTCATGTACTGGCCGGCTGTAGCGCTGCCACTACCGGTACACGTGGTTGAAGCTCCCGGTGCCAACGTTGTTGCAGGGC
>QIGP01000266.1 GCA_003228965.1 Gammaproteobacteria bacterium | reverse complement strand
AAGAGCTTGAGATAATCGAGAAACTACAGGAGGAAGGCGCGCTGACGTCACCAAACGCGAGCCCGCACAGCGTCTTTCTAAAGCTGCGCGAGCTGCGTAATCACTGGTAGTGGGCCTGACCCGCTACTGAGCGTTCTTGTATTCGCCAAGAGAAGCGTTGAACTGATCGGCAACCGTTTCCATCGCGTCGACCGCCGCGTTGTAACGCAGCGAGTGAATGGCCTGCTGTTCTTCGGTTAACTCATCGCCGGCATCGGTTTGTTTTTTATCCAGACACGCCAAATAACCTTCAACTGCCTGTACGTACGTTTTCACGTTTCCCTGAGTGGCAATCATTTGCTCTTTAGTGGCCGTCGTACCGCCGGGCACAGTGAAATCTGCTTCGCCAGGGTAGTCGCATGCCAGTGCCGTAGAAGCTCCCAATACCGCCGCAACGGCGATCAAAGATCGTATTACTTTCTCCACAAATGACTCCTGGTGGTGGATAATCAAGCACCTATTATAAAGGGTTTCACCCATGTGCTGCCAACCCCAACACACACTGTAACATTTCATTGTTTTTCAACGAGTTGTCATGACAGCACACCGCCAAACCGTTATTTCGCCAGCGCGCGCCACCGTTTTCGCTTGCGGCGACGCACACTAAAACACGGCTTTCCTTTGGCATTTTAGTGTTCGTATCAGCTTTGTTGTGTCTCGTGCTATTTATCATTTGTCGAACGCAAAACGATATTTTCGCTACTCACAACACACGTTAGACAAATACCACAACGACAACTTAACTACGTAGAGGCATCAGTAGTCGAAGACGTAACCTATTTTCATGAACAGTCCGCGCTCCTGCACCTGAATGTCCGGGCGCTCGTTATCCGCGTCGGCAAGATCTGAATAGCCCAAGAAGAACACGGTACGCGGATTGACCTTGTACGAATAAAGCAGCTGCTTGTTAAAGCTCCGGTCTTTGTCCACTACGCCAAAATCTGCATCGAGACGCGACTCACTTTCAATATTTTGGTACTGCGCAGTAAGCCTTAAAAAGCTCCGCGATGTGAACTGGTAAATCAAACGCAAGTCGGTCAAGTTGGCCGTACGGTCGCGTAGCCCGGGAACCTTAAGACGGTCGTAGGTGTGGTGCACAAATAGCTGCGTGTGCTTGTTAATCGAATAGTGAATTCCAGGTTCGATACGCACGTTATCGCCCAACCGTGTGTTGGAAAAATCGATGCGGTCTCCAAAACTAAACCCTGCCTCCAGCAACAATCCTCTGCGCGGCTGAATGTTAAAATACGAGTTAACGAACTTCTCTTCGAACAAGACGTTATCGAATAACCTGTCGCGAACTACATAACCCAGATTGCCGTAGCTTTGCAGCGGCCCATTAACTTCAATGCGCCCTTCCAACTCACGCTCTAATACGCGGCCATCACTGTCGTGCGTGATATCCCAGTCGCCGCCAATCTCTATTTGGTTCCACCACGAGTCTTCACTGTAAAACACACGGCCACCACCAACTACCCACTGCTCCTTATTAACCTGAGTAATAAACCCAAGGTCCGCACGGAAATCTTCGTCGTACTTGCTGTAGTTTGTATACTGAAACCAGTTTCGAGAGTTGTAGTTGTAGCGTAGCCTGTAAGAATTTCCGCTTTGATTTGGAGCTAAATCGAAGTTGTCCTGAAGCTCCTGCGAGTTATCGGTGTCGGTAGTAATAAATTGAGCACGGATACGATGTTTGTCACGCCAGCGAAAAAAACCGTCGACGCCGCCGACCACGTTGGTATAGTCACCGGCAGAACGATAAGTAGCTATGGCACCCACATTAAAATCGGGTGTGAAGTCGTAGCGGTAACGCGAAGCAAAGACTTCCGATTTTTCTTCAAGCGAAGCGAAGTCGGATCCGAATGTGCCGGGAATAATAATGTTCGTTACGGCATCCTGCGCCGCAAAGGCTCCGATAGTGTGACCTCCACTTCGACCGGTTATCTTTAGCCCTACGTCCGGATCGGTAACGTTTCTCGTATACACAACACGTTCATCGGTGTTAAAAAAGTTAGCGCCTTCAAGAAAAAACGGTCGCTTCTCATCAAAAAATAAAGCGAAGGTCTGGTTGACTGAAAGCTGGGCGTTATCTGTCTCGACCTGAGAAAAGTCAGGGTTAACAGTTGCATCCAGAGTAAATTCCGGAGTAATACCCCATCTGAGATTAACACCAGGCTCATAGTCAGTACCGTTCGATACCATGCGCCCATCGCCATTGCGCGACTCGCTCGATGCAACGGTCAATACCGGATTGAGCTCCAGTTGATTGCCTTGTTTGGCGTTCTTGAATCCTTGTACCTTGGCCAGCCTGCACAACGTGCAGTTACGATTTCTGTCGTCTTTGACGTTGCGATAGATACGCTTTTGATCGCGCGGATGCACGCGAAGAACCTCAAAACCCCAGGTTTTCACCTGGTCGCCGTCTACAAATCTGAGATTACTGAAGGGAATCGCCATTTCAACCGTGTAACCTTGATCGTCGATGACACCGGCAGAGGTCCATATGGCGTCCCACGAGTCGTCTTCGTCACCTGTGCTCTCATCGAACAACAAGTCCATCTGGGCGCCATACGGATTGACAAAGAATTCGTAAGAACGCTGCTCATCGTTAAACGTATCGAGTTGTATACCAACGTAATCGTCGTCGAACGCCGAATCACGATCCCTAAGGTAGGCACGCAACAGTTCGATCTCGGTGTCTTCAGCGCGAAAACCCACATAGAGATTCTCACCGTCTTCGTACAAATACGCTTTGGTCGCCTGCCGTGCCGGAGTGTTTTCGTTCGGCGTGGTCTCAAACAATAAATCGATGGTCAGTGCCTGTTGCCAGTGGGGCTCATTCAGCACTCCGTCGACCACGATGGGTTGAGTAAGCGTAGGAAGCGTGTGTACAGTCACTGTGCCTGGTGCATCCGCCGTGTCGGCAGCCTGGGTATAGGGCGATAGTGCCGCGACCACAATGGTCGTCGCGAGAATTCGAAATAACACTAAAATTCTCCTGAGGCTGGTGCCTGGAACGTTATTTAGAGCCTGCAAATACAAGCTGCGGATCGATTTTTTTACCACCCAGTCGCACTTCGAAATGTAGATGTGGACCGGTCGAGTCTTTAGCTGTGTTACCCACCAAAGCAATTATTTCGTGCGCGCTCACATAGTCGCCCTTCTTAACCTTGTTTACTTTGTTATTGGCATACCTGGTTTTATAGCCGTTACCGTGATCGATAAGAATGTAGTTACCGTAGCCGCTTGAAAAGCGTGACTCTTTTACGTAGCCAGCGGCGACGGCGTAGACGGGACTGCCTGCTTTAACAGGAAAGTCTAACGCCTCATGCGGCTCGTTGCGACTGCCGTATTTAGGCGACGTGTCATCGAAGCCAAGACTGATTTTATTGGTGTGTACTGGCCAGTGTGGAATTGAGAAATCTCCGTGCGCCTTATTCGCAGTAGCGTGCACTCCGTGCTTGTTCGTGTTGATATTGGAGTTCACCTTTGCATTGCGATTTGTGCTATCGGCATTACTGTACGCAGCGGCTTGAGATTGAACGCTTGCCTGATAATTTTTTCCGTAATTGCCAACTTCCTCAAACGCTCGCAATACGCCGCTTTGAAGCTCAGCCTCTGTGCGTCCTGAACGCTCACGAATGAGCTTAATAATAGCTGTGTTGCCGGTTTGAGCTGCCACGATGAGAGCCCCGTCTTCAACTTCTGCGCCGGCGTCTAGTAGCATACGAACCAACTCTACATCCTGTTTTTGAATCGCAATAACCAATGCACCTCCTTGAATGTGCGGGCCATGTTTAAGCAGACTGCGAACCGTTTTGGCATCACCCAGTTGAAGAGCCATCACTAGAGCTCCATCGTCTATTGGGGCACCTGCATTTATCAAAACATCAACCAGCCTGGCATTACGCTGCTGAATCGCTAGCACCAAAGCACCTTCTTCGGCATCGGCTCCAAGGCTCAGCAGCTTTTGTACCAGTTGGGTGTCGCGTTGCTGCACAGCTAGTGTCAGGGCACCGTCGCCTGGTACGGCGCCTGCCTTAATCAAGCTATCGACAATGGCGCTGTTTCTATTTTGAATGGCCAACGTCAGAATTGGAGTATCGACGTCGTCGCTGTAGTGCTTGAGCAACTTTTTAACCGTCTTTGTGTTGTTGCTTTGAACGGCGAATACCATAGCACCCTTGTCTACCTCAACATCGTATTGCAACAGAACGTCCAGAGTTCGCGTGTCCTGATTTTTAATCGCTACGAGCAGCGCTTCGTCCGTGTCCAGACAATCGCATTCGTTGCGATCTAAAAACAGTTCCATCATTCGAGCATCTCGATTTTGCGCCACGGAAACCAATGTTCCATCGTCAGGCTTGGCGTCGTTTTCGATCAATAACCTGGCGATATCGTATCGCCCAGTCATAGCAGCCACAGTGAGAGGGCTCAGCATTTCTGTAACAGCACCGGCAGGTGTGTCGGGAGACAAGTCAACATTCAAGTCAATCATGGTTTGGACCGTCGACTTGTCGCCTTTCAATATAGCCGCTTCAAGCGCTGTGCGAGGAGACATCGAACGTGCATATACGTGGTTCAGGTCTTTGCCCTGCTTTATCAGTCGCTTTAGGGTCTTCGTATCGCCAGTCCACGCCGCATACAGCACGGGGTCTTTCGCCGTGATCTCAGGCTCAGCGAACACGTGAGTCTTGCCACTACGGTGGCGTTCGATAGTCAGCTTACCGTTCTCGTCCTGCACGACCGCTACAAACTTCTGTGCTTGCACATCCACAGTGGGAAGCGGCTTTGGCTTTGGCAACGGTTCAGCGGCTGGCAGCGGCACAGTCTGAGGTTTCGCAGATGACTGAAAACGAGAAATGGTCTTATCGGTCGTTGCAACAGGCGCTACACTTGGGGGCGGCGGCACGAAAGGTAACGACGCAACCGCGTTTATTTCCGGGTTCGTTACAGGCACTTCAGAAACCCGTACAGGCAATGGCGACTCGGCGGAAAGGTCCGCAGCCGGTGCGAGTTGACGTGCATCCGGCCAGACCACGGCGCTTACGCTTAACGTAGCCATAAGTCCGACTGAGGTCAGTGCTAACAACTTCCAGGAATTATGCACCTTGTGATCTGACGACTTGTTCAACAAATTCTGGATGCGACGGCTTAACTGACTATGCGACCGAAGGCAGCCCACGGCTAGCACCTGAGGCTGTAAATACAAAGATTCGGCGACATCCAGCAAGTTAGTCGCGTACGTAGCGCTCTTTCCATCGTGCGTCAGCACCCAGTCGTCACACGCCGATTCCCGTTCAACTTCAAGCTGGCGAGACACGTACCAAACAGCCGGATACATCCAAAACAGAATACTCAGCAGTCGCTGCAACGTGTGAATGGCTGGGTCTTTACGCGCGATATGCCCAAGCTCGTGCGTGAGCGTTTGGTCAAACACACTGTCGTCGATCGTTTCACGCCAAGTCATGGGAATGACAACCCAGACGTGCATGAGACCTACGGTCATCGGCGCGTTAATGCCTGCGTGAAAACGTAATAAGGGGCGCTCGTCAATGCCTAGACGAGCGCATAGCTTGTCGAACCTGCGTTCGAAATACGGCGTGACCGAATCGCTTTGCAGTTCAAGCTCGCGTGCAGCGCGATACTCTCCCCATAAGCGACGCAGCAAGAACGCAACGCCAACCAGCCAGAAAATAAAAATACCTTTTACTACCGACGCCAGTGAAATTTGCACGTCCGACGACGGTATTGAACGACTCTCGGGTACGGTAAGCGCAGTAGTCGCATCTGTGGTGCCAGCCGCTGCATCCAACCCCGGTTTCGAATTTTCTGATTCAACAAAGAGAGTACGCTCAAACGCCGATTCAGTAGGAGTGCGCGGGCTTTCAGGCGCCGCGGAACCGGAATTCTCGACTGCCGCTGACAAGCTGAATTTGGGCAGGTTGACGTCGGGACGCGGCGCAAAGATCAGTAGTGGCATTAGCACGAGGCTAACCAGAGTGAGCAACCAGATATTGTGACGCGTAGTTGCGTTCAGTCGACTAAGAGCGGCGATCATCGCGGTAACAAACAAAACCACTACAGTCGCCGTCAGCCAGTGAAGTGTCAGAGTGCGCAGTAAAAATTCTTGCCACGTCAGTTCGGTCAGATTAATCATCGGCTACGCCCTCCTGAAGCAATTTACGCAATCGATCGATTTCGATCGAATCAACGTTTTCGTCCTGAATCAGGTTTTGCACGAGCGCCTGAGGCGAGCCATCAAAAAAGCTCCCGATAAAATGGCGTAACGCCGAACTGCGGGCCGTCTTGCGATCTACCAGGGGAGCATAGACGAAAGCCCGGCCTTCCTTGTGGTGCTCCAGATACCCCTTGTTCTCCAAAATCCCGAGCATGGTCTGCACCGTGTTGTAGGCCACTGCTTCTTTGATGCTTAAAGCGTTCACAACATCGCGGACCGACGCGGTTTTTAGCTCCCACAGCACCTCCATAAGACGAAGTTCGCCTTCGGTGAGGGTTTTAGATGTTTTTCTGGCCATGATCGAAACCGCCTGGTATAAAAGGGTTAGTCCTAACGAATTAGGTGATACAGTGCCGCAGCTGCATATTGCTGTCAACTAATTCTTTAGGAGTTAATCCAAATCTAGCTATAAATTGTATTGGTATTAATGATCTAGCACGTTTGTCAAATAATCAGCGGCGCGATCAGAATCGCTTTGGCCCAACCAAAATAGCGCCTGCTTACGCACCTTTCGACTAAACTTTAGTGTCTCAATAACCCGAATGAGTGCATTGGTGCCGGCGTCGCCCTCAAGTTGCGCAAGGGCAAACACAGCTTGCTCCCTTACAGCCTGGCTCGATTCCGCTTCGATACCGGTCAAAATACGCTGCCAAGCTTCGCCTTCACCGGTTTGTGACATCCAGAACCAGGCCTGACCTCTGACCTTTTTGCTTGGATCCTTGCGCGCTACTTGTTCAATAAGTGCGAGCCGATTGCCAAGGCTTGACCGGGACACCGAAAACACCGTGTGCTCACGAATTTCATCAACCTCATCTTTGAACATTAGCCGCTTAAGTGCGGTCGCGGACTGCTGTGCTCGCACCTGTCCCATCCAGAAGATGGCGTCTTTGCGTGTCTTCACAGGTTCTGTTGTTCGTGACGAGGCCTCCAACATCGACTGAGCTTCATTATGACACGCGGTACTTTGAACATCCTTGTTACGCCACGTGTAGCAGCACCAGCTTGGCGCGTTTTCGACGGCGTTCACGGACCACCTGTGCCACCCATCACCTTCTACGCCAATATTGCGAATAGCCACCAAACGCTGTTCTTTGTCCGGACTCTCCCTGGCAATGCGACCAAGGCTCTCAAGGTCGCCAGCTATTGCGTAAGCCTGCATCAGACTCTCTCGACCACCGTCGCGATCATACAAGCGCCCTAGTTCGTCGCGGGCATCCATGGCACCCAACACCCTAACGGCCCTGTCGAACTCTTCGTCACTACCCGCTGCCTCTGCAATTTGATAGACAGACTCCGTATCATCGGCAATTAAATACGCCTGTAAGACAGCTTCCTTAATATCGCTATTCGCACTCGAATAGATCGAACGGAGTCTCGACAACGACTCAACGACCCCACCAATACCAATCATTCGAATCGCCTCAACCTGAAGCTCGCTTGATCGCGTTGCGTAATCCAAAAGCAACGCTTGTGCATCGCTATGCTCAGTTTGACCAAGCACGAACAACGCTTTACGTTTGACTTCCACGCTGCTGTTACCGTTGAGTACTTTCTTGACCAGCGGCAGAGATCGCTCTGTAGTTACACTTAGTAACCCTTGAAGGGCGGCAATTTTTAGTTCATCGTTATCACTAAGGGAGTCGCCTGCACGTGAGCCGTCCGCCTGCAGCATAGGCGAAAACGACATTGGATTACTGGCGTTCGCAGTTGGTGACATACACGCTGTTAGTGCAAGCGTGGTGAGACACACGTATATGACTGTGCTCATAACTTTCATACTATTTTCCTTTGGTCTCGTATTTGTTCAGCCGACCTTGTTTGGTATTGCTCGTTGCCAGAACTCATAGATAGCAACAACGGTTCAAACGCCCGAAGCAACCGTGCAACATCCTCCGCGTCGTTTTGATTCGCCACTTTTAAAAAAACCGGTTTTGAGATACGATTTTTTAAATGATTTCATCACGCTCCACTGCGTTATTCATATCCATAGACACGAGCTGAATTTGGGCTGACTCGAAATGAGTAGCAAT
>QIGP01000181.1 GCA_003228965.1 Gammaproteobacteria bacterium | reverse complement strand
GGAGCCTGCACGACTGCAACAGCTTGTGGCGCTGGCGATCAGGGCGCGCGACCTGAAGCTGGATGAGCGAGAAGCCAACTCGGCGCTCGCCTTGAGCTTGATTGAGCGTCAGCTAAGGTCGTGGTGGGTACACAATCCAGTGCTGCATGGAATCCACTACGTATCCGCCATGGAGTGTGGTTTGCGCTGCATTGCGGTCACGCATGCCGCGTCGTTGCTCGAGTCGCGGGGTCGTCTGAGCACTACCGTGAGAGCAATCGTACTGTCGATGTTGCAGCAGCACGCCGACTTTATTCGACAACGAATTTCTACCCATTCTTCGGCCGGGAACCATACTCTGGCTGAGTGTGCGGGCCTTATTTACGCAAGCCTGATTCTTCCCGATCGTGCCGAGTCCCCCCGTGACGAGGCGTACGCCACAGATTTGTTCACCCGTGAATTTGACCGACAGGTAAACGCCGACGGCGGCGGTATTGAACAGGCAACCTGGTATCACCGCTTTAACGTTGAGTTAGCAGAATGTGTTAATGAAGCGCTGTCTGCTAACGGCCGCTCTGTTCCCGTGCAATTGGCGAACGCGATTGACCGGGGAGGGCGTTTTTTACAGGCCGTAGAGGCCAGTGGTTACGGTTTCGTGCGGCTTGGGGACGCCGACGACGGCTACGCGTTGAGTCCGTACTATGAAGGGCGGTGGAGGAAGTTTTCCTGCGCTACCAACACCGAACATTTTGACCGTTCGGGAATAACTTGTATTCGTTTGCACAGCTGGAAAGTGATCGTACAATACGGTTCGTTGGGAATGGCCCCTTCGTACGGGCATGGCCACGCAGATGCACTGAGTTTAGTGGTCAGTTTCGACGACCAAGAGGTCTTGTGTGACGCAGGTACCGGAGTGTACGGCGGACAGAGCACGGCTCAAAGGGCCTATTTTCGCAGTTGTGCCGCACATAACACAGTTCAAGTTGGCAACAGTGACTTCGCCCGAATACTCGGTCCTTTTATGTGGAGCCACCCATACAAATGTGTGCTACTCCAGCAGCAGACGGACGAACAGCAGGTGGAACTGTGGTTGTCGCTTGCCGTGAGTGCAGGCCACTCTTTCACGGTGTGTCGTTACATACGGGTGGACTTGCAGGGGCTGCACATTGCAGACCGGGTGGTGCTTGAAGGGCCGGTTGCTGTGGCTCAGCGGTGGCACGTTCCGTTTGGGCTGTTAAAAACCGGGGGCAGCACGAGCCGGATAGCGCTTAACGGCGTGAATTTAACTATTGAGCTAGGTAGCAGTGAAGAGACGGCCATCGATCAGGTTGTGGGGCAGCGCTCTGCCAGATATGGCGAGTTGGAGTCTGTCACAACACTTGCCAATAAAGTATCGATTGCAAACTCTGGCTGGCTATTCATGTGTATGGCGCGCGATGACGGCGCAGCCCCGTTAATAAGTTACGACTCACTACGTGAAAGAGCCCTGGAGTATTTTCAATGAGCACTGAGCGTATTCACATTCTGGGTGTGCCTGTCGATCCGGTGACCATGGAGCAAGCTGTAGACCGGGCGAGGCAGTGGCTAAAAACTGGCGAGCAGGGAAATATCCTGGCGGTAAACCCGGAAAAAGTAATCACCGCACGAGCCAACCCTGAAGTGCACGGGTTTTTGGCCTCCGCCCGACTGTTGATTCCCGACGGGATCGGGATTGTGCTCGGTGCTCGCTGGCTGGGCCTGGGTCGTTTCGAAAGGGTTGCAGGTGCAGATCTAATGCCAGAACTTTGTGCGATGGCTGAGGTCGAAGGTTACTCAGTGTTTTTGTACGGTGCCAATGAAGACGTAAACCAAAGAGCCTGTGCGCAGCTTAAAGGACGTTACCCGCAGTTAACGATTGCCGGAAGCAGTCACGGATTTGTCACCCAAGAAGATATGCCCAAACTCATTGAACACATAAATAGAAGTGGCGCCATGCTGGTGTTTGCAGCGTTGGGCAGTCCAACACAGGAGCGTTGGATGCAAACCTATATGCCGCAGCTTGAGGCACGAGTGTTTCAGGGAGTCGGAGGAACGTTCGACGTGCTGGCAGGGGAAGTCAGGCGGGCGCCACGGCTTTTCAGGGCGCTGAATATCGAGTGGCTTTATCGTCTGCTTGGCAATCCGACGCGACTACTGCGCCAAACAGCGCTGCCCAAGTTTATGTTCAATGTGCTAAAGACAAAACTAACGTCAAAGCAGGATTAACCTTTTTTCCGGGCGCCTGTCGTTTTCACGGCCCCAACTCGTGATAGCATAGCGGATCAAAAAAATGCCTATCTACCCGGGAACTAACAAGATTGCACTATGCAGCAACCCTCTATTGATGGAGATAACCGTTGAGTACACAGACCTCTAAAATCGGCGCCGATCGAAACATGACGATCGGCATAATTGCGCTTGTGGTGGCTCTGCTTGGGCTTTTGCTCACGTATTTCGATGGGCTGAAATTCATGGTGGGTGAGTGGTCCCAGGAAGAATACAGTCACGGCTACCTGATTCCGGTCATTTCACTGTTCCTGTTTTGGCAGCAGCGAAAAGAGTTGTTCGCCTTGCGCTGGGAAGGCGCCTGGTTGGGGCTGTTGCTGGTGGTGTTCAGTACGTTTTTGTTTTTAATGGGCGAGCTGAGTGCGCTGTACGTGATAATTCAGTACGCGTTTCTGGGTTCGATCGTTGGTCTTGTATTGACGCTGGTTGGCTGGCGCGGCATGAAGTACGCCTGGGCGCCGTTGTTGTATTTGGTCTTCATGATTCCGCTACCCGATTTTCTTTACAACAGCCTGTCGGCAAAGCTGCAGCTGGTATCTTCTGAGCTGGGTGTTGCTGTCATTCGTCTGTTTGGTATTAGTGTCTTTCTGGAAGGCAACGTCATTGACTTGGGGATTTATAAGCTTCAAGTCGTTGAGGCGTGCAGCGGCTTGCGCTACCTGTTTCCGTTAATGAGCTTCGGTTTTCTTTTGGCGTACATGTTCAAAGCGCCTATGTGGCAGCGCGTGATCGTCTTTTTATCAACCCTTCCGATTACCGTGGTAATGAACAGTTTTCGCATTGGGGTGATAGGTGTATTGGTTGACCGCTATGGCATCGATCAGGCTGAAGGATTCCTGCACGATTTTGAAGGCTGGATTATTTTCATGGCGTGCGTTGGCATATTGCTGCTAATGATGAAAATGTTCATGGTGCTGTCAAGAGACAAGCGTAGCCTTCGCGATATTCTGAGCCTGGATTCCGGAGAGCCTGTAACCCGCGAAAACGTTAATAACAACGGTGTGTTTGCGACGCCATTCTTTGCCGCTGTTGCCTTAATTTGCGCGGCTGCTATTGGCTCATCATACCTTGGAGAGCGCGAAGAAATTGTTCCGGAGCGCGAACGGTTTACCTCGTTTGATTTAGACATTGGCGAGTGGAGTGGTCGTACAGTACCGGTTGAAGACATTTACCTCGACGTACTTAAACTCGAAGATTATTTGAATGCCAAGTTCACTAACGAATCGAAAAACGCGTTGATCGATGTGTGGATTGCTTATTATTCAACACAGCGCAAAGGTGTTGCCATACATTCCCCAAGAACCTGTCTCCCGGGTGGCGGTTGGCAAATTGAAACCCTCCAGCAAGTGGTCGTGGACAATGTGCCTGGCGCCGTAGACGAACAGGTTGCCGTCAATCGAACCATCATGACGCAGGATCGCTCGCGGTTACTGATTTACTACTGGTTCAAACAGCGTGAGCGCAACATCACCAACGAGTACGCTATGAAGTGGTATCTCTTTTGGGATTCGTTGACGCGTAAGCGCACTGACGGCGCACTGATGCGATTGATTGTAAGCGTGCCTGAAGGTGTCGATATCGACGAGCAAGAGAGCGTGCTACAAGACTTCATGCGTAAGTCCTATGCACCTCTGGTTGAATTCGTGCCGGACTAGCCCATGTATCGGCCACGTTTGCATGTCATCGGCGCCCGTAGCCACTGGGTAGCAACGCTATCCGGAGATTTAGTGTGAGCTTTTTTTCGAGTTTCTTCGTAGCGCTGCTCGTGTGCATGTTGTTGGTGCCTTTGCTCATGCGTTACTCCGTGGCGCTTGGTTTGACGGACGAAGCAAACGATCGCAAAGTGCACGACGGCGTTGTACCCCGATGCGGCGGAATCGCGATTGTGGCCGGATTCATCGCCTCCATGGCGTTGTTTTGGCCCAGAGATCCGCTCGCGCTCATGATCGTTGTCGGCGGATTGGTTATCGCGCTGTTCGGTTTTCTCGATGATCGCAGCGACCTTGACTATCGGTGGAAGTTTTTTGGTCAGCTAATCGCTTCGGTACTGGTCGTTTCGTCCGGATTGCACATCGACGTTTGGCCGTTCATGGGAATCGACGCAGTGCCTCTTTACTTTTCTGCACCGGTTACGGTCATCTTCCTCATCGGCGTTACTAACGCGATGAATTTATCTGACGGTCTGGACGGTCTGGCGGCGGGTGCCTGTTTAATTACGCTCGTTGCCCTTGCCTGGCTGTTTTGGTCGGCCGGCAATTCGGTCATGGTGACGTTTGCGATGGCCGCGATCGGTTCTGTATGTGGGTTCCTTCGTTTTAATAATCACCCGGCCGTGGTGTTCATGGGCGATACCGGTAGCCAGTTTCTCGGCTTTATTACCGCGTGTCTTGCTATCTATTTGTGTCAACGAACAGACCTTGCCCTCAATCCAGCGCTGCTTCTCTTGCTCGTAGGCTTGCCAATTCTGGATACGCTTACCGTGATGCTATGGCGTATTCGCACGGGTCGCTCGCCGTTTTCCCCGGATCGCAATCACTTCCACCACCGGCTTCTGGATTTTGGCTTGCTTCACTACGAAGCAGTGTCGGTTATTTACGTGGCGCAGATTCTACTGGTAGCTATGGCCGTGGCTATTCGTTACCAGGGCGACGGACTGGTTGTTGGCGTTTACGCGGTGTTCGCTGTGGTGGTTGTAAGCTTTTTCAGAGTGGCTCGACAACGTGGTTTTCGGGTTCGAGCTGAGGATGCCGCGGTATCTGGCGAACGGCGCAATAACTGGCTTAGAAAGTTTCCGGGCCTTCAAGGCTTCATGGTGCGCCTCACTGAACTGTTGGCGAGTGGTTTTTTAATTTTTGCGGCCATCTATCCAAAAGCGGTCGACGAGCAGCTTGGGCTAAGTGCGGCCATCATGGCGGCTATTGCCATGGCCGCCGGCATCGCCCCGGCTCAGTGGCGTGACAACCTGTTTCGTGTGATCGTCTACATCACAGGCATCGCAGCGGTGTACGCCCTACTTGGCGAACCGCGCTTTAACTTGCTGCAAAACTGGCAAATCAACGCGTATATGATTGGTCTTGGTCTGTGTCTGGTGTTTACGGTGCGACTGACGCGCCGCGAAGTGTTTCAAACTTCGCCACTCGACATTCTGATTGTGACATTCGTTCTGGCTGTTGTTATTGCGTCGTCCTTAACCGAACGCTCGGAGCTTTCCACTCAGCTTGCCGACACGGCTATTCGACTGGCCGTGTTCTTCTATGTGAGTGAGTTCCTGTCCAGTCGGGGGACGGAATCGCTTAGACTGCTGCCCATGGCGGCTATGGGAGCGCTAACAATTCTGGCTGCGCGTGGTCTTATGGCAGGCTAAACCGCTTATTTAAGGCGCCTGTGAAGGCCCAAACAATTCATTATTTGGTCTCTATCTGTTCTAATAGCGGGCCGCAAACACCCCGGAAACGGGATTAGATACCGAAAGACTGAGGATTTGACATGAAAAGATTAATTACCGTCGGGCTCGTGCTGTCTATTGCGCTTGGAACAGCGTCATGTGGTGGCAAGGAGGGGCGTGCCGCTGAGTATCTTGAACGCGCGCAAAAATCGTACGATATAGGCGATTATGTCAAAGCTGAGCTGGACGTTAAAAATACGCTGCAAATCGAACCCAACAACGTAGCTGCCACGCGCTTAATGGCCGATCTTGCCGAGAAGCAGGAAAAAAGCCGCGAACACTTTCAGTACCTGCATAAAATTACTCAGCTCGATCCAGCCGATATTGACGCTCACGTGAAACTGGGCCGTGTTTATGCCGCTGTAGGCCGCATGGATGAAGCTCGCAGTCACGCCGACTCGGCGCTGGGTGTCGATCCAAACAACGGCGACGCACGCATTCTCAATGCCACCATTGCCTTTAAAGAGGGCGACGTAGAAGGGGCTCGTCTGGAAGCGAACGCGGTACTGACGGCTGAGCCCCGCCAGTCTTCTGCGCTAGCCTTTTTGGCGTCTACCTATCAGTCATCAGAACCCGATCGGGCTATCGATCTTTTGAATAAGGCGATTGACGCCGAGTCTGACAACCAAGGGCTACGCAAAGTTAAAATTGCGCTGCTGAACCGGCTGGGGCGTAAGGATCAGGTTGAGTCTGAACTACGTAAGGCCATTTCCAAGTATCCTGACAGCAACGAGTACCGTTATTCACTGGCCAATTTCCTGGGTGAGAAGGGTGATCTTGAGCCTGCGCTGGAAGTTCTGCGCAACATTATTACTGCAAACCCGGACGACACCACGGCGAAGCTGTACTACGCGCAGTATCTCGGCAACAACAAGAGCGCCGAATCTGCCATCGACATTCTAAAAGGATACGTGATTGAAGAGCCTGAGTTACACCAGTTTCAGTTTGCGCTGGCCCAGGCCTACGTTTTAACCGGGCAACGTAACCTGGCACGCGACGTCTTCCAGGGCGTCATCGACACCGATGCGCGCGGACCGGGCGGTATTCAGGCGCGCACCAAACTTGCAAGCTTGCAGATGCTCGAAGGCGAAGAAGAGGCCTCAAAACAAACCATCGCCGGCGTGCTTTCTGACGAACCAACCAACCCTGAAGCGCTACTAATGCGTGCCAGCATCTACTTGAAAGACCACGAATCAACGTCGGCCATTAACGATCTGCGGACCATTTTGCGTGACAACCCAAGCCATCAAAACGCTCGACTGCTGCTGGCTAAATCACATGCTCAAGCCGGTGAGAGCAGTCTTGCGATGGAAGAGTATCGTCGCCTCATTGAGGCTAACCCGGCCAATCTCGAAGGCCGCCGCGATTTGGCGATACTGCTCGTTCAGGCCCGGCGCTGGGACGAAGTGCGATCGCTACTGGAAGTAGGGCTTCAGCAGGCTCCCGAAGATCTTAAAGTTTCACGTCTGCTGATTGACACCTACATGCGACAGCAGGAATGGGATTTGGCCGAAGGTCTGGCCAATAATATTCTTGAGAGAGATCCCCAGTCTGCGATGGGCCACTACGTGATCGCCCGAATCCTGCAGGCGAAAGGCCAGTTCAGCGACAGTATTCCAGCCTTTGAGAAGGCGCTTGAAGTCTCACCGGATGCCATTGAAAATATCACAGGACTTGTGCGCAGCTACGTGCGGCTTGACGACACCAAAGGGGCGCTTCGCTTTCTGGAAAACTTCTCTGTCGATCATCCTGAAAACGTTCAGGCGTTGACGTTGTGGGGTGAAATGCTGGCTAGAGACGAGAATTGGGCTGGCGCCACGGCCAAGAATGAAGAAGCCCTGGCCAAGAACAAGAGCTGGTTACCCGCTTACCGTAATCTCATCGGCATTTATATAAGGGCAAAGGACCTTGGGAGCGCCGATGCTGTGGTAGGCAGAGGCCTTACCAATGTGCCCGACAGTGCCGATTTGTTGATGATGCGAGCGACCATCTACGAGCAGCAAGAACGCTGGGATGAAGCTATCGATTTGTATGACGGCTTGCTCTCACGCAACTCCGGACTCGACATTGCGGCGAATAATTACATCGCTTTGATTGCCGATCATCGCAATGATCCCGCAACCCTGGATAAAGCTCTGGCTATTGGACAGCGTTTTTTGACCAGCACAAACCCGATTTTCCAGGATACGGTGGGCTGGTTGATGTACAGAATGGGCGATTTTGACCAGGCTTTGCCCCTTTTAGAGCAGGCTGTTTCCAAAGCTGGCCAGCTTCCGCAGTTAAGGTACCACCTTGGAATGGTGTACTATCATCTTGATCAGCTTGAGGATGCTCGACGTGAGCTAGAGGCGGCAACCCAGGACGACAGTACCAGCTATGAGGGCTATGCTGAGGCCCAGGCCACACTGAAATTGTTGTAAGTCTTTGCTGCGCCGCAATTTTACATAGTATTGAGGCGCCATGGACACGCTTGCACTTTGGCTTGTGTTCGCCTAGAGTCATGGCATGTGAAAATTGTGACGTTAGTCACGGTTTGATCGTGATGGGGGGAGGATCTTCGACCGTCGATTTAGTTAACACTTTTAGTGTTTCCTGGCGTAAGGGATTACCCATAAGTTAGTAGAAACAAGGTATTAGGCCGCTTGGCACAGAATTTGTATCTACATATCA
>QIGP01000057.1 GCA_003228965.1 Gammaproteobacteria bacterium | reverse complement strand
TGGCGCCCTTGGTCGAACGAAAGTCCGCCCATGGAAAAACCGACAGGCACAGGTCAATGGTCGAGGCATCCAGCGAATAAAGCGGGTTCTTAAAGCGAAAATTGTGACCCGGTGTCATCCCCTGACAGCGGTTCAGGAGTTTCCCAAACAGAGACTCGTACAGAGTGTAGGGTTTGTCTTCATTGATGCGCGAGAGGTTGGAGCGTGACAGCTTGGCGCTGCCAAGATGATACGCCTGTGCAGAAACATTCTCGACGATATCGCGCAAGCTGTTTCGACCGGCCAATGGCGCCATGGCCATCGTCACGAACTGCGACCACCTCGATGCAGTGCACAGCGATAGATACGGCGTAAATCCTCTATTGCGTTTGCACGAAGCCTATAGTTTCCCATCCGCGCTCAATTCTGCCTTAAACTCTGCAAGAATTTCGGCGGGTGTATTATCAATGAAACCGCTTTGCTCGGCGGCAATAAGTTTCGCACGAATCAGCTCAATCTCGCGGGCTTTGCGGATTAGGTCATTCACCACATCGCTTTTGCTGGTGAATTCCTGACTTTCGACCTGTGCTTTAAGCCATTCTTCGTTGGGCGGTGTGAATGAAATGCTTTGCCGCGGCATAGTCGTCCTTTCGAGGTTGATGCATATATGGTTCATTATTGCACCAATTGACACGGCGCGTCAAGCGAAAAAGAGATGTTCCCAGAACTGAATATTGATGCAAAAGTTAACAGATATCTAGCGAACTGTTAACTTCGGATTGGCGCCAAATAACTACCACCCCACGATAAAACTAGTTGTCAGAGAATCACCGCGTCAATGTCGGCCCGTGGCTGCGTCGTCTTTTGACTGATTGATGGAGATTGATCAACTCGCGTTTGCGGTCCTGAACGTCGCGGAATTGATGTATGTCGCAAGAGAGCGCTCGGCTGCGCTCCAGACTGAATCCTCGCAAGCGCTTGATCCGGACTTGACGCTGCAATAATTCTGCATGCCAGCGCTTGCCGTTCCTGTCGGTGCTTTGTTGCCAACTGATTGCGCTGGACTCCAATTGCTGCTAATCGAGTTTCTATCGCTGAGTGTTGCTGCTCTCGTAAGAACTCAAGGCGCTCTTTTCATACCTTCGGCAATGTTCGCCCGTGCTTCATCGACAGTTGGAAGGCCATCTTTATTGTTCAGTCTTGATCGCACGCGGGTCTATTCCTGTGCGCTTTGCTTGTTGCCACTCAGTCAGCGTAAAGTTTCTTGGATCACGTTTTTCGGAGTTGATCATGCCGAGCGGCATTGTCCAGCCATGCTCGATGAATAGTTCTCTTGAGACTTCCATAAATTTGAGTTTGCTATAAGGACAGAGAAATTGTCCGCATTGCGTTTGCGTCAATGCGCGACCAAACCGCATGACAATGACGGCGCCCTTCTTTTTCGTGGAACACAATGGCTCGAAGTTGGTTTGTAAGGCCGAGTTTTTCTTCGGCTTTTTCAATGGCCTTTTCGAAATCCACGGTTGAGACATTTTCCTGTGGTGGTGGATTGAGGCTCAATGAGAATAGGAACTGCTTCGCTTTAGTTCCTCGGCTAATGGCCTGTGCTTCCTTTAGGGCCGACACCAAATCATCCGACACAAACCCACGAATGTCATGCACTTCCACATATTCGTTTTCCTCTTTGAGTAAGTGCAAGGCCAAGTCTCTTGCACCACCATAAGCCCCAAGGGGTTTGGTGCCAGCTAGTTCTTCAAGTTTTGCTCGTTCCCGAGGCCCACATCTTTCATAGTTCTGTCCCCGGTTTCGTGTAACTCGAAAATGCGTAATGGGTAGACTTGACCCCAACTACTATGACGCAACCGCTTACTCCGTCATTGCGAACCCGCGTAGCGGGTGTGGCAATCCCCGTCAGGTTGTTGCGAACTCAATTAGTTACTCCAACGTAGTGTTAAGAGATTGCCACGCCCTTCGCGCTCGCAATGACGTAGCTCTTTAGTGCTCGCCATGACGCAACCGCTTACTCCGTCATTGCGAACCCGCGCAGCGGGTGTGGCAATCTCCGTCAGGTTGTTGCGAACTCAATTAGTTACTCCGACGTAGTGTTAAGAGATTGCCGCGCCCTTCGGGCTCGCAATGACGTAATCCTACTTCGGGCTCAATGACGAAGTGAAGGTTTTCACACAGGCTCCGCAGGGACGTGCTGTAAAACCTATACCACTGACGTGCTTCCGGCGCGCGCCAAATCCAGGCATCCAGTGGAGAAAGTCGCCATGAAATACCATATTTTTGACGCGAATTCACACGGAGCGCACAAATTAATTTATTGGTTTCTAGTGTGTTATAAATGCTACGGAAATATAGATAAATAGAGATGGAAAAAATACTAATGAAACGTCAAATATGTCTTGTGATATTGCTACTGGTATTTTCCTGTACCAACGAAAAACAGGAAACGCCAAGCACTCTGCCACCTCTGAAGGTTAACTCTAAGTTCAAACAGGTTCATCAAAAAGGCTTTCAACAAGTCCTGGATTTAGCCAACTTAAAAGGAGCAATACTTATCTACAACCCTCAAAAGGAGATTTATTATTCTAATAATTTCACCTGGGCAAAGCACGGCCAACTCCCCGCCTCAACGTTTAAAATTCCAAACTCGATGATCGCCCTGGAAACCGGAGTAGTAAAAAACCGACAAACGCCATTCAAATGGGATGGTAAAAAACGCCATTTAAAGATTTGGGAAAAAGACATGAATTTCAATGACGCATTTCGGGTTTCTTGTTTACCATGTTACCGGGAGATTGCAAAAAAGGTCGGCGTGGATCGAATGAATGACTGGCTTAGTAAACTGGACTATGGCAAATCGTTCAAAGCAAATTCGTCCAATTTAGATTTTTTTTGGATAGCTGGAAATTGGGAAGTAACACTTTTTGATCAAATTGACTTTCTTTCCAGGTTGTATAATTCTCAATTGGCTATTTCAAAACGAACAGAGCGAATCGTCAAAGAGATGATGGTCAATGAACGAAACGATCAATTTATTCTCCGCGGTAAAACAGGCTGGTCTATTCAGGAGGAAACTAACAACGGCTGGTTCGTCGGATATCTGGAAAAAAAGGAAAAGGTGTATTTCTTCGCCACTAATGTAGAACCAGATGAAGGTTTCGATATGAAAAAATTTCCAGGTATCAGAAAAGAAGTGACGATGGAAGCTTTGAAGATCCTCTAGGTTAAAATTCTTTTACAGCATTCCGACAAGTATTTCCAATCCGTTGAATCTGTTTTTGTTTGCATGGTCCGACCCGGTAATCTATTGAAAACTATTACCGCCCAGCTCGACTAACTTTCGCTTGAAAAACCATTTTAGGCAAGATTCGTTCGTAGCCATTCGCTACATTGCTGACTCAATCAGACTATTTCCCGCGGGGATTACAGTGGCCTCTTTACCGTTCTAAAGGTTGCAAACCAGACGGACCTGGGGGTAGCAAGAAGAAGTTAGTGAGAATGCTGTAGTTAACAAAATTAGCGCTACCATTCCCATCAAAGTCCTCGTCCTTACCGTCACCCATCGCTAGTCCAGACAGTTGGAACGCCGGCGGAAACGGCCCATTTTGACCGAACACAACATAGGTTTCCCCAGCGTCGTCTCGACCTCCGGGGTTGGCACTCAAGGCACCCATCACAAGGTCACTAAAACCATCCCCGTTGATATCGCCTGCAGGGCTTACCTGATAACCGGACAGTCCACTAAAATCGCGACCGTACAGGGTGAACCCTTCACTACCGTCACCGGAAACGATGTCCGCAATTTCAAGTCTTGCCGAAAAATGATCGGCGCCCGGCAACTGTGCGTATCGCACGAGCAGTGTGCGTCCAATGCAATCATCCGTCAACAAGAAATTCGTCGATGCCCGACGCAGTGCCGAGCGTCAGATCACTGTCGATCCAGCGAAGACCGGTGTAAAGATAATAAAAAAATAACATAGTAGGCCCGATAGCGAGCCAAGCCGTTGATCTAGTTTTTATTCGCGTGGTCCGACTCCTAAAGTGCCACCTAAAGTCCTACCATTCAATCGCCTGAAGCCATCTTCCACGCTGCAAGCGCTCCGCTTGTTCTGTAATCCAGCGTTGCCGCTCTCGCACGTATTCTGATGGCGCTGCTGCTTTTAACTGGCGCGGGTTGGGCAATACAGCCGCCAGCAATGCGGCTTGCTCGAGCGTCAGCTCGGCTGGGCTGACGCCAAAGAATTTCTGGGCGGCGGCGGGTACGCCGTACAGTCCCGGACCTAATTCCACGACATTTACGTACAGCTCCAAAATGCGATTCTTCGGCAGCAGTAGCTCAATGGCAACTGCCAGACAGGCCTCCATCCCTTTGCGTAGGAAGCTGCGCTTGGGCCACAGGAAGAGATTTTTGGCCAGCTGCTGAGAGATACCTGATGCACCACGCAACCGGCCACTGTTTTCACGTTCTTCGAACGCCTTGGCGATCGCATCAACGTCGAGGCCTCGGTGATTCGGGAAGTTCTGATCTTCCGCTGCCATTACCGCGAGTGCAAACGTGTCGCCAAGCTCGGATCGATCGCGCCAGTCAAAGCGCGTGTCTTTAAGAGAGATCGGATTGTGTATCAGCATGAACGCCGTGAACGGTGGTTCGACCCAGCGCAGTGTTAACACAGGTACAACGCTTAGCAGTAACAGGGCTAACACCGCAAACAGTGACCAACGCAAAAAACGCCGTGGCTTCTTGCGTTTGGTGTCTGATGCGTTCGTTGGCGCTCGCGTAATCATAAAATTAATGGGTCGTATCCCTGAAGCTAACTGAGGCCGTTGCATTAGTGGCAAGATATCGAAAGATATAGCTCTCGCTTATGTTACACGTGAATCGGAGTTTGACCTCAACTTCCGATAACTGAGGTTCCCTCCCGTCGCTGATGAAGAAATATTCGATGCGGCCAGAATTGATCTTGATTGAGGTGTAAACCCATCTCATGATTCTGCTAAGTTGGTGTTGAAGGTCCGGCTATTTAACCGGGACTTGCCGAGGGAATTATGCGCCTGCTGATTGAGTTATCACTAAGCCGTCAGGAGCAGGCGCGCGTTGTAGCAGAAGGCGCCGGAGGCGGGCAACGGGCAATGGTGGTTGGGGGTGCCGGCCAAATGGGTAATTGGTTTGCTCATTTTCTAACTTCGCAAGGCTATTTGGTCTGCATCGCGGATCCGAATGCAAGTCACGATTCAAGCTTTGCCGTGATAGACGACTGGGCTGAGAACGTCGACTATATGTCGCGGCCCTGGTCGTGCGCGACAATCCACATTTGTACTTTGAAATCCAGACGTTGAATGCATTCGGTGGTCAAGCGCTCGACGCGTTGGTCGACGCCAGCAAAGAGGTCCGACGTCTGGTCGCAGCCGGTGATGAGGCAGGCTTTGTTGAACTCATGGAAACCGGGCGCCGATACATGGCCCGGCGTGGATAGCCGCGGGTCGGATCAAGCCCCAAAAGCTATCTATTGTTACCCGGCTGCCTAATTGGTTTACCGATTGGCCGACTAATGTATAGTAGACTGCGGTATCGGCACCTTCGACCATGCCCTTGGCATTTATACCAGCGGCGCAATCGGTACCTTTATTTTTAACGTGCCGGGCTCGGGTGGCGATACGCAATGACGAAGAGTTGTTTAGTTATATAAGCTTAGACTTAGTGCCATTCGTGTCAGAGTACATCTCTATGTGCAATACGGCGAAGAAGCGAACGCGATAAATATACTCTGACTCCAACTCCCGGAAGAGTTTGTGATAACACCCGAGAAAAATAGGACCAGTTTCCGACCATCACTAGTATTTTTGATTCTGGCGGGAATTGCGGTAATTATTTTCGGTGCGGTTATGATGCAGATTGTCAGTATTAATGCTCCCTACGCCAAAGTAGAAGCGCAGACAGCAGTAGTACGCTTAAAACAATTGGAACTTGCGGCGGAGCGTATTGGTATCAGTGTGAAGGAGCTTAAAAGACAAAGAGAACAGCAAGCTGCTGACCGAAAGGAAGTTGGTCGGGTTATCAATGCGCTGTTCAATTCAATTGATGAGCACGACCAACCCACCTTAAACCAGGCAGCTCGGGAGTATCGCGAACTGTTGGATGACAAACGCAAACGGGAGATGATGCAGCCGCGCGACGAGATTCTTGCTCAAGTCATCGCGCGTAATTCTCCGCCTGCGCTGAGAGCGTTAATTGACGCCGGAGTACCCTGCGACTCTGAGTCTGGCCCCGGACGTAACGGATTACATGCAGCGCTAAATTCCGACGACGATACTTATTTGAAAATCTTCATTGGGGCAGAGTGTTCCCTTCATTCGAACAGGCGCGAATCCAGCGTGTTTGAAAGAATAGCCAGATCGAAGTTTCCGGAACGACTATTGCTGTTCCCTCGAAACGATGAACGCGCGACGAAGCAATTCGATTACGCGTTCGCCTCGGTTGTATCGCGAGGAGATGAAGAGAGTGCGTTGACTCTTTTGAAAGGTGGAGCCAATCCAAACGCGATTAACCGACAAGTGCAGGGTTCACCTCTGTATCAGGCAGTAATACGGGAATTACCAGTTTTGGCCTTGGCCCTTATTGAATACGGTGCCGACGTCAACTATCGACTGAATGACAGGCAGCCCATACTGGAACGCGCCATCCATTTTGGTCAGGTTGCCGTGGCGAAAGAGATCGTGAAACGCGAACCGGATTACATTAAGCGCGAGAGTGCCTGGACCGACTATGTGCAAAGCGCACTGGGTGCCGGAACCGACTATCTGCAAAGCGCACTGAATGTGTCACTGGCTTCTGAACGGTTGACCCTGGTGACTCTGGTGCACGAGCATGGTGGATCAAAATCAACGAATACAAACCGGACCTTTAGGTGGTTGCGCTCAGCTATTGCCCACAAAGACCATAAACTTGTAGTGCAGTTGTTAGGGTACAAAATTAGCCCTCGCGTGCAGAATGGGAAACAAACTCCGTTGGGGTATGCGAAGCAACTACGCGATGCCAACAAGGAAAACGCCGGGTTTGAAGTACTAAGTCAGATCGTGGTCGCTCTTAAGCAGTTCGGCGCTACTGATGACGCGTTGCTGTTATATCGCGAAGCGAAAAAAACGCAACTGGATCCCAGCTGTAGCGTGGGTTCGGTTATTGTCTACGCGGCCGAAAAACTGGCAATTGGAGGTCCGAAACTGCGTGAGCGGCAAACGGCAGTAGCTGCGGATTCCCTCAGGATGCCACCATCAGATGTAATCACAAAAGAACGCAATTCACGATTCTGCCTGGGTGCTATTGCAACTTGTGCAAATCAAGGTCACGGATTCGACGATTGTTCACAAAGCGTCGAACGCTGCGATACGTTGGCACAACTGGTGGGCAAATTATGTTGCACCCAGGGTGACCGGGATGAGTACCGCGAAGCACGATGTTCCGGTATGAATGTCGATGAAGCTGTTCTTTGGATGTCGCAACCGTAACGCAAACAGAATTAGTACAGATGGGCATCATAAAGCCACTAAGCTCAGTTGGGTGTTTAATCTACGTCATAGGTCGTAATTTCCAGTTGATTTTCAAACGGGTCGGTAAAATAGATCGAATGACTAAGGTGGTGGTCACTTTCGCGAAATGGAATATCTACCGTGACCAAATGTGCTTTCCACGCGATGTATTCGTCGCGGTTGGCACCAAAGGCCAAAGACACGGGCTTGGATTTCTCCGAGCGAAACAGTGCAAAGTGAATTTTATTGTTCTTGTCGGCTATGGTGAGCGGGCCGCCTTCGTCCGTGGCCCAGAACGCGAACTTCTTCACCACTGAGAACCCCAGATTTTCACGATACCATTCAGCTGCTGCACTGCGACCGGAGACGTAAACGTGGACGTGATCGATAGCGCCACTTAAGTTAGGAGTCATGAGTGGTCTCCCGCGTAGGATAAAATTTCGAACTCGATGTTGTCGTGATCACGAAAGTAAAAGCGACGCCCGGGCTCGTAGTCCGCGTGACTAAAGGTCTTGAAACCCGCGGTAAGAACACGTTGCTCGGTGGCATCCAGATTTGTCACTTGTATTCCAAGGTGGTTTAGTCCGCCGACTTGTTCGTAGCTGATTTGTTTAGAGGACCGGCTGTCGGGCATGGAATAGACAGCAATATACTGATCCGGCGTTCCCACGTGGATGGTGCGGCCACCGTGAATGGACGAGCCCTCCCAGCGCACTTGCCAGTCGAACAGCTTGCACAGCATACCTGCGGTTTTATCCGGATCCCTCACGGTCACGTTAACGTGTTCGAGTGTGGTGGTCATAACTACTCCTTAAGCGTCAGTTGTGGCACAGTATAGAACCTCAAGTTAAGTTGAGGTCAAGGGTTTTCGGAGAATATTAATTATGCGTATGTCTGAGGGTTTGCCGATTGGAAAATTGGCCGAGCGGACGGGCCTGTCGGTGTCAG
>QIGP01000083.1 GCA_003228965.1 Gammaproteobacteria bacterium | reverse complement strand
CTGGTACTTCATCGAGGCTTCAAAAATACTCATGACTTCGCCGGTGGGGATGTGCGTGGTCCAGCCGCCTTCGGTGCCAGGGGCCAGTTGGTTACGCAATCGAATGTTGGCAAACGTACCGCGCATCATGACTTCGTGATTACCACGACGTGAGCCGAACGAGTTGAAGTCTTTAGGCTCTACGCCCTGGGCCATTAGGTATTTGGCTGCTGGGCCGTCTTTGGCAATGCCGCCGGCAGGTGAGATGTGGTCAGTGGTAACCGAATCGCCAAGAAGCACTAGAGCGCGTGCGCCGGTAATGTCGCCCGGTGCATGCACGTCTTTGGTCATGCCGACAAAGTATGGTGGGTTTTTAACGTAGGTTGAATCCGCTTTCCACTGGTAAATTTCGCCTTCGTCAATGTCGAGACCGCGCCAGTTTTCGTCACCTTTAAAGACGTCCGTATACCCGCTGCGGAAGCCTTCTTTATCCACGGTAGCCAAAATAGTGTCGTGAATTTCTTTTTGGCTCGGCCAGATGTCTTTGAGATAGACGTCGTTGCCGTCGTGATCTTTACCCAGAGAGTCGTTGTAGATGTCGACGTTCATGTTACCGGCAATGGCGTACGCCACCACAAGTGGGGGGCTGGCCAGGAAGTTCATGCTCACTAGCGCGTGAATGCGACCTTCAAAGTTGCGATTGCCTGAGAGTACAGAAGTACCCACGATGTCGCTGCTTGTCATGGCTTCGGTGATTTCCGGAAGTAGAGGCCCAGAGTTACCAATACAGGTTGTGCAACCGTAGCCCACGGTGTGGAAACCCATGGTTTCAAGGTCGTCGTAAACACCGGCTTGTTGCAGGTAGTTGGTCACTACTTTAGACCCGGGGGCCAAACTTGTTTTGACCCAGGGTTTGCTCCTAAGACCAAGCTTGGCAGCGTTACGTGCGAGTAAACCTGCACCCAGCATTACGGCCGGATTTGACGTGTTCGTGCAGCTGGTGATGGCTGCGATTAAAATCGCGCCGTCGCTGATTTCGTAGTCGCCTTTGACTGAAGCTGTACCTTTGTCGTCAGCACTGCGTTTGTCTTCGACGGGTTTCATCAGTTCGGCAAACTTGGTGTGAGCAACCTTTAACGCGATGCGATCCTGTGGTCGTTTTGGACCGGCTATGCAAGGTTCGATGGTTGCAAGGTCAACACAGATCGATGTGGTGTAGTCAGCTTCCTGACTGTCGTCGCGCCACAGGTGCTGGGTCTTGGCGTACTGTTCGATCAGCTCAACCTGTTCGGCGTCGCGGTTCGACAGTTTTAAGTATGCAATAGTTTCTTCGTCAATCGGGAAGATTGCGCAGGTGCTGCCAAATTCAGGTGACATGTTGCCAAGCGTTGCACGGTCGGCAAGCGGTAACTGAGCCACACCGTCGCCGTAGAACTCGACAAATTTTCCGACAACGCCCACGTTACGCAGAGCTTCGGTCACTGTGAGTACAAGGTCGGTCGCCGTAGAGCCTTCAGGCAGCTTGCCCGTTAGCCGAACGCCAACGACCTGTGGAATGAGCATGGTAATGGCCTGACCCAACATCGCTGCTTCCGCTTCGATGCCGCCAACGCCCCAACCGAGTACGCCCAGGCCGTTGATCATGGTGGTGTGTGAGTCAGTACCAACGAGTGTGTCCGGATACGCCTGGCGCACGCCTTTGTTGGTTTGGTCGAACACGACGCGGCTCAGGTACTCCAGGTTTACCTGGTGCACGATGCCTGTGTTCGGTGGAACTACGCGGAAGTTTTCAAACGCTTGCTGACCCCAGCGTAGAAACGAATAGCGTTCCTGGTTACGTGAGAATTCAATCTTGTTGTTTTGCGCAAGTGAGGTCGGTGTTCCATAGCTGTCGACTTGAACTGAGTGATCGATAACAAGTTCAGCAGGAGACAGTGGATTGATGTCGCTTGCACTGCCACCGAGTTGCACCACGGCGTCACGCATGGCGGCGAGATCTACCACGGCCGGCACGCCGGTGAAATCTTGAAGAATGACCCGGCTCGGCGTAAACGCGATTTCTTGGAAAGGTTCGGCTTTCGCGTCCCAGTTCACCAGTGCATCGATGTCGTCTTTGGTGACATCTACGCCGTCTTCAAAGCGCAGCAGGTTTTCAAGTAGAATTTTGAGCGAGTACGGAAGTCTTCCGAGGTCGACACCGGGTACGCTGTCGAGCCTGAAAATTTCGTAGTCGTTTCCACCTACGCTGAGAGTTGCTCGTGCTTTGTCTTTGTACTGGGTCATATTAGTATCCACCAAGAGTAGTCTGTGCGGTCACATCACCAAGATTGGCAAGGCCATTCCCGTGAGGTCAAAAAGGGGCACATTATAAAGGATTGTAGGGCGCTGGTCACCGCGGGTTTAGACCGATATGCGGGTATGTTCCTCGATAACGGCGCCGCCAAGGCACTCGTCACCGTTGTAGAATACGATGAATTGGCCGGGAGCCACGGCACGTTGGGGCTGATTAAACTCTACAGAGGCCGCTTCACCCTGGAGTGTCACCGTGCAGAGCTGGTCCGGCTGGCGATAGCGGATTTTGGCCTGAAGGTCTCCGTGAGCTGGTTCGTGGACCCAACTGATAGCGCCTGTGACGAGTTTTTGGCTAAAAAGCAGTGGATGCTGCGCTCCCTGACCGATAATCAGTTCGTTGCTGTCCAGCTGTTTGTCTACGACATACCAGGCACCGTCGGGATAGTCCTTGAGGCCGCCAATCTTGAGGCCTTGGCGCTGACCGAGCGTGTGGAACATCAGTCCGTCATGAAGGCCCGCCACCTTACCGTCGTCGGTTACGATGTTACCTGGCTGTGCGGGAATGTAGCGTGACAGAAACTCTTTGAAAGGGCGCTCGCCAATGAAACAAATGCCGGTGCTGTCTTTGCGTTGGTGGTTGTGTAAACCGAGCTTCAGCGCGCGCACGCGAACGTCGTCTTTGTGCAATTCGCCCAGAGGAAAGAGCGTTCGACCAAGCGCCGTGGTCGGGGATTGATGGAGAAAGTAGGACTGGTCTTTGTTGTTGTCACGACCTTTCAGCAAGCGCACCTGATTGTTCGAACGGTCAACCCTTGCGTAGTGGCCTGTCGCTATAAAGTCGGCGCCAAGGCGGAGGGCGTACTCAAAAAACTTGCCGAACTTGATTTCCCGGTTGCACAAAACGTCGGGATTAGGTGTGCGGCCGGCACGGTATTCCTGAAGAAAGTAGTCAAAGACTTGTTGTCGATATTCGGTTGAAAAATCGACCTGATGAAGAGCTATGCCCAAGTGATCACAGACAGCGCGAGCATCCTGCAGATCGTCAGCGGCCGCGCAATACGCTTCTTCATCTTCTTGCCAATTGACCATGAACAAGCCTTCCACGTCGTAGCCTTGCTCTATCAGCAGTGCAGCGGACACGGACGAATCCACGCCGCCAGACATACCAACAATCACTTTTTCACGGGAGTTGCTCATGCGTGAGAATCAAGTTCCAAAAAGGGGCGCACAGTGTACCGCGAGGACGTAACTGACAGTAGGTAGCGGTCAGGTGTTACGCCGAGTCGGGTAGATTTAGATTCTGGCTGGTTTAGGCCAGGTGCTACCAGAATTGCGGCACCCGTGTGTTTTGCAGTCTGGCGGGTGGCTGATAGACGTAAGGGGTCTTGCGTGAGAGTTTTATACCGTCGCGTTTTGAGCCAAATTGGCCATTAACTGGCTCTCGACGGGCGTAAACATTTCCAGAGGATAGTTTCGGTCCTGAGCAAAGTCATGAATGGCCTGTGCAACCATGGGGTTGCGCAAGCGATCCGCACGTTCGAACAATTCGCCGGGAGTCATCCACAAAGAACGCTCAATGCCGTCGTCGAGTTTGGCGTTTGGGTCGAAGGAGTGGGCGCGGCCGCAGAAGGCAAAACGGACTATGGTGACGTTCTTCGTAGGGTGGTGCCAGGTATAAATGCCGCATAAGTGTGACGGCTCAAACTGCCAGCCGGACTCTTCAAAACATTCGCGCGACGCGGCTTCGGCCAGCGTCTCGTGGTTCTCCAGATGGCCCGCAGGTTGATTGAGTACAAGCTTGCCTCTGATGCGCTCTTCTATGGTCAGGAAGCGGCCGTTTTGCTCAGCAATTGCCGCTACCGTGATTTCCGGTGTGTTTTGCATATTCACCCTTGTATTTTAACGCTAGTTTACGCCATTTGACCAGAATACTGTGAGTCGGATCACATCCAATGGCGCTTGTATCTGTATGATCCCCATTAGAAAATCAGTAATTACTAATTAAATTAGTAAGATAAATGCTTAAACTCGCGGTTGGCGCTGTTAAATCCAGCAACATAGACTGACGTTTGATGGTGACAGATGTCCGTTGAGTTGAAACATCAAGGAAATTTTCTACGTGAACTCTATTTTTTCAATTATACGGCTAGTCGGGCTTGTCCTGGTGGCGAGCCTGTGCGGTTTAGCCCGTGCCGACGTTACCACGGTAACGCAAGCGGCCGAACTTTTGATTCAGGAAGGCCAACCTGCGGCCGCACTAGAGTTGCTCCAGCCGGCTGCTCAAGAGTACGCGGGAAAGGCCAAATTTGACTATGTACTGGCGTTGGCGCTGATGGATAGCGGTGACCATGGTCAGGCAGAATTCGTCTTTGAGCGGCTACTCACGATGTCGCCCGGATTTCACGGAGCCCGACTGGATTACGCGCGCGTTTTGGTGGCTAGAAAGAAATATTCCGAGGCCCTGGAACAGCTTGATACGTTGGGCGACAGCCGGCCACCAGAACGAGCACTTAACCAAATTTCTAATTTAAAGAACATTATCAACCAGCGTGCCAACACGTCGCGTTGGTCACGTTATTTGGAAGCATCCACCGCCGCTGGCTACGACAGCAACGTCAACAGCGCAACTGTAGTTGACGAGTTTCTTGGCTTTGCACTAGATGCAACCAGTCAGGAGCAAGATAGCGATTTTCTGGATTTTAGCGTTGCGGGCGGTGTGGGCTACCAGCTCTCGCGGGGCATGAAACTGTCAGGACGTTTGCAATACCGCAAACGCGAAAACGCTCAGGCATCGTTTGTGGATTCTGACGCTCTGTCTTTGGAGACGCGTTTGGTCCGTGTAAGCGAGACGGACTACCAACAGCTCACACTAACAGGCTACCAATTTGATATTGACGGCTCTCGCAATAGCGAAGGCATTGCATTGTCCGGGACTTGGCTGCGAAAAATTGCACCACAATGGCGGATAGGTGTAACCGCAGAAGCGGGTCGAATTGATTTTGGCGACAATCTTGAAGTCAAAGATGTAGACCGATACAAGGCGGGATTACTTGGCGTCTATAGCGTCGGCGAAAACGGCCAGGGGCAATTGCTGCTTCGAGCTGGAGCCGGTACCGATGAGCCTCGACTCTCGTCTTCGCGCTACGCGCGCGACTTCATTTACGCAGGCTCTTCTTTTAGCTGGAAGTTTAATCCAGCCATTCGGGCCGCGATCAATCTCAACTATCAAAACAGTCAGTTTAAAGAGGTGTTTTTCGAACAACTCTACAGCGACAAACGCGAAGACGATCGCTATCGGCTGACGGGTTCGGTAGATTGGAAATTTCGCCCACGCTGGGTTTTAACGCACTCTTTGGCGTACACCCGCAACGATACGTTTGTTGACATATTCGAATACGAACGATTCGAGGCTTTGCTACGTTTACGTTACAAATTTCAGTAAAACCAGACGCTGTTCACAGTTAGGAACGTTTACCTGTGAGAACGATCACAGCGATTTCCAGTGTTTTCAACTAGTATGGTCCGGAGTCAAATTGGCTTATCACCTCGCGTCAGGATCAGGTAAAGTAAATGAATAAGAATATTGTTAAATTAGCACTAACGTCGATGGCAACCGCGTCGTTGCTTTTTTCGACATCGGCGTTTGCTGATGCAGGTAAAGCCATTTTTGTATACGGAAAAGTCTATGTAGCCTCCGCTGACGGAGACAGACGAGCACTCAAGCAGGGCGGAGTTGTCGCACAAGGCGACACAGTAATCACTACATCTAACGGACGTACGCAACTGCAAATGGCCGACGGCGGACTACTCGCTTTGCGCCCGGGAACAGAATTTGTCATCGAAGAATTTCAGATGCCCGCCGAGAAAGACATTGCCATGTCCGAACCTCCTCGCAGTTTCTTTGTGCTTATTAAAGGTGGTTTTCGCTCAATAACCGGTGCCATCGGTAAGGACAA
Source organism: Gammaproteobacteria bacterium (assembly GCA_003228965.1). Lineage (GTDB taxonomy): Bacteria > Pseudomonadota > Gammaproteobacteria > Steroidobacterales > SZUA-146 > SZUA-146. The sequence goes on along the minus strand of QIGP01000083.1, from coordinate 2,392 downwards.
CAAAGCCAACTATCGTGTAACCACGCCTGTGGCCACCATTGGTATTCGCGGCACGGACTACGACGCTGTTTTTTGCGCGAGCGATTGTGGCGCTTACAGCCGGATATTAGGAACGGCGGTTAGCAACGGTCTATATGTCGGTGTTAATAGCGGTGGTGTTGTTATGCAAACCGCGAGCGGCAGCATTGACCTTGATGCAGGCGAGTATGGTTTTGCCAAAAATGCAGGCTCGACACCGAGCAAGAGCGAAGCAGCAGCCGGGTTGTTGTCGGCTCGAACCACAGCAGCTGTTAGCTCAGGCGCTCCAGACGAAGCAGCACCTGTCGTAGTTACAGCCGAAGTTGGCGTAACATCTACAGATAGTTCAGGCAACGTAAATGATTTGGTGTCTGGTGAAGAAGTCGACGCGACAGGTACTGGTGCCGTAGCGTTTAGTCGATATGGCGGTACACAAGACAGCGGTGTAAATGCTACCGGAGCCCCGTTACGGGATGCTTCAGATGGTCTGACAGGTTTCAGCGATGGCGATACCGATGTTCGCCTGACAGATGCACAGCCGGTCAACGTAGGTCGCGATAGCGACCGCGATGGCGCCACTAATTTAAGCTGGGGTCGCTGGTCGCAAGGCAATGTTGCTGTGATCACGACGGCGGGCACAACCACAACGCCGGTAGACGGCAGCGTGCACTACGTAGCTGCAGCTGAAGGTGGCGTTACGCCGGTTTTGCCAACAACAGGTACAGCAAGTTTTGACCTGATAGGCAATACAGACCCGACGGACAACCGCGGAAATGTGGGTACCCTGGGCTCAGCCGACTTGTCGGCAGATTTCACGGCCCAAACCGTTGACGCTGACGTGAGCCTTTCGTTCCAGGAAACCAACGAGGTGTGGAACGCCAGTGCGACCGACGTAAATATCAACACCGCAGATGCCACCTTCGCGGGCGGGTTTGACACAGTAGACATCACGTCTGATGCGGGAGTGGCCCAAGGATCCGGCGACTTGGGCGGGTTCTTCAGCGGCAACAATGCGGGCGAAGTCACTGGCGCTGGTATAACGTTTAGTCTTGAGCAGGGCGATACTGAGGTTGATGGATCGGCGGCTTTTCAGCGCGGCGATTAGGTCGTAACAATTTGTTGTGAAAAGCCCGCCTCGGCGGGCTTTTTGCGTTTTGTACCAAAGGAGGAATACGACAAGATTCTTAGGCGAATAGCCCAGATTGTGATCAGTCGCACAGGTTAAGTAAGAACAAATCCTTAGACTATGTAGTAACCGAATCGACCCTGCCCGGAGTGTCTGGCGTTTATATGTGTGCTGTCAATAAAGTGATCAAAGCTACGTCTGTTTCTGCAGCGGGATCTGTCTGATATGACTTTTCGTATCGGGTTGTCGATTCTGGCGTTAGGCATTCTGACCGCTTGCGGTGGCGGAAGCGATCGCAGCTCAACGCCACCTGCACTCCAACCGGATACTCCTGCGTCAACGCCTGTCGGACCAAATTTTGCGCCGATTGCGGTTAACGATTTTGCTTCTGTTAGCGGTGGCGGTGATTCTGCCACTGTCAGCGTTCTCGAAAACGATTCGGATAGTGACGGCGACAGTCTATCAATATTGTTTACCGGGCGACCCTCTCATGGTGTGGTTTCGGTCGATAACAACTCGACCCCGTCGTTTACGGCCGATGACCGATTAATTTATACAGCCAATGCAGGTTACGTCGGCACCGATATTTTTTCCTACACCATCACCGATAGTCGTGGTGGCCGAGCTAACGGTTACGTAACTTTGGTAGTGGGGGCCGGTGGCACTGCAGTAACCGCTGCTGCGAATCAAAAACCGGTGGCTAATTCTGATTCCGCGGCTACTCAGGCACCTGATGCTGTGGTGATCGACGTGTTGGCAAATGACACCGACGCAGATGCGCAGGAGTTGTCGCTGTTTGGATTTTCGGCGGCCGCTAACGGCCGCGTGAACCTCGATGATAACGGTACGCCAAATTTAAAGAACGATGACCGTCTTGTGTACGTGCCTAACCCGGGCTTTGTTGGCGCAGACGTTGTTACGTACTCGGTAACCGACGGCGTCGACGTGTCAACCGGATCTGTAACCGTACAAGTGACGGCGCCGAACCAGCCAGCGATTGTCGCAGGGCAGGTGTGTGGCATAGTAACGCTCGGGCCGGTAAACGGCGCAGCGATATCGCTTTACGCCATTGACGCGGTGGGGCAGCGGCAGGGAAGTGCGCTGGTTCAAACACAAACCGATCCAAATGGCCGCTGGTGTGTCGTGTTGCCCGAGAATCGTCCAGTCCTTTTGGTGGAGTCGCGCGGTGGAGTGTTTCCAGACCCTTCGGACTCGCGGTACGCACGAGGCGCCGCACGTCTTATTACC
>QIGP01000199.1 GCA_003228965.1 Gammaproteobacteria bacterium | reverse complement strand
GGAAGTGAACGAATACGATCTTGCTTCGGTCAAAACCGGCGCTACTGGTCATTTGCGCTTGGCAGCAATGCCGCAACTGAATATTCCATTCACCGTGAACCGCATCATGCCTGTGGCTGAATCGGGTGATGGTTATACTTTTTTCAGGGTTGAGGCACAGGTCAGCGAACTTCCTCCTGAGTTGAGACCCGGAATGCACGGTGTAGGCAAAATTGAGGCTGGACGTAAGAGCCTGTTGTGGCGCTGGACGCATACAGTCATTGATCGTGGTCGTCTATTGCTTTGGTCATTGGGACTTTAAATGACTCAATTACCCTCTGATCCAATTTATGAGCGCTTGCAGAATTTACGTGTCTGCCTTGCTGCGCATGTCCGTCTGTCTCCACAAACTTATCGAGGCGAACGCTGGTATGTGCTGGCGGACGAAGCACGTAGTCGTTTCATGCGAATTGATTCCCGCGCCTACTCAGCCATCGGTCGGTTTAATGGCCGCACCACTTTGAACGACGTGTTGAATCTTGTTCAACGAACCGACTCCTCATTTTCCGATCAGGAGATGGCAGGTCTTGTTCTACAACTAGCCAATTTCGATGCACTTCGTGATCCGCTTCCGGATGATGTACGCGCTTTGACTGACAATGGAAAAAGCGCCCTTGGCAAAAATCTTATTAATCCACTTGCGCTGCGCTTTCGTTTACTGGATCCCGATCAATTTCTTGATATTGCCATGCCTTGGGTCCAGCCACTGTTTTCGCGGCCGGCAGCGTTGTTTTGGATACTGTCATTGCTGGTAGCGGCATTCATGGGTGTCACCCAGTTAAATACGCTTGCAGCTGCCATCAATTCCAGTCTTCTTGCACCATCAAATTTGGCGCTAGGGCTCGTAATTTTCGCCGTAATGAAAGTTCTTCACGAATTTGCCCACGCGTTCGCAGTCAAACGATGGGGTGGGGAAGTTCACGAAATGGGTATAAGTTTTCTGGTTCTGATGCCCATCCCTTATGTTGACGCGTCAGCGAGTTGGGTGTTTCGCAACAAATATCGACGAGCGCTTGTAGGCGCCGTGGGGATTTTCGTTGAACTGTGGATTGCGGCAGTTGCACTTATTGTGTTTTTTGTAGTTGAGCCCGGCATGGTGCGTAGTGCTGCACTTACCGCCTTTCTTGTAGGAGGGGTCTCGACATTGTTTATTAATGGTAATCCTTTGCTACGATTCGACGGTTACTACGTACTCCAGGATCTGGCAGAGTTGCCGAATTTATCGTCTCGAGCGTCTCGCTATATTGTGTATTTAATGAAGCGCTATCTACTTGGCATAGATTCAGCGCAGTCTCCCGTCACAGCGACCGGCGAGCGCAAGTGGCTATTAGGTTACGGTATCTCAGCGGCAATTTATCGGCTGTTTATTCTGGTTGGTATCGGTTTATTTTTGGCAAGCAAGTATCTCGCAGTTGGCGTAGTGCTAGTGACCTGGGTAGTTGGGCTACAAATTGTGCTGCCACTTTGTCGTGCTGGCTGGTTCATTATCAGAGACAAACAAATTAGTGGGAGAAGGTCATCGGTAATTGCCCGGGCCATCGCGCTACCTGCGATTGTAATCGCGTTACTTGCTTATGTTCCTGTAAATAGAACGACTTCTGTTGAGGGAGTCGTCTGGCTGCCTGAACAAGCACAATTGTATGCGAAAAGTACTGGCACTATCGATAAAGTACTCGTAACGGAAGGGCAGCATATTGATGTTGGCACACCTATTTTGCAACTTGTCAATGCTGACCTCGAGCCGCGTAAGCGGGTGCTGGAAGCTCGCCTTGGAGAACTCGACGTGCGCCATCAAACTAACTTGTTTGGTAACCGTTCCGCCGCCGACGTTACTAAAGAAGAGCGTAAAAGTGTTGTCGCCCAGCTAAACATGATCAATGAAAAAATTTCGGCACTGACCGTCAAAAGTCAACACGCTGGCAAGGTTGCTTTTGACTATCATCGAATTGTTGAGGGCAATCATATTAATCTTGGCGATTTGATTGCGTATACCATCGTGCCGAGTGACTACATCGTTCGCTCGGTAGTACGCCAACGTGATATTGGTCGTGTGCGCGGTGGGGTCAACAAGATCGAAGTGCTTCTGGCAGAGAACCTTGGCCGTAGGTTACCGGCGACCATTCTGCGCGAGACCCCCTCAGGTGACACGCAATTACCAAGCCGGGCGCTTGCTCGCGCCGGTGGCGGCACAATAGATACAGATCCAGGCGATCGCGCTTCTTTGCAAAGCAGCCGACAAGTGTTCAATATTGATCTCGCGCTGGAACACCAAACCTTAGCAGGCGGCCTGGGAGGACGTGCACATGTACGTTTTACTCATTCGCCTGAACCTCTGTTGAGTCAGTGGCACGAACGCTTGCGGCAACTGTTGTTGCGGCACCTCTCAGTATGACTATTAAACTTGCCTTATTGTGGATTAACTACTAGTGAATATTCGAAGCTCCAATTTTCTAAATACCTCTCTTCAACCAATGCGTATTTTAATTCGGCAACTGTATCGCAGTGTCGTCTTTCTATCAGTGCTATGTGTACTTCCTTTTGCACTGGCCACTGACATCCTGCCGGAGCTGGACTGTGTAATTGAGCCAAGTGAAATTGTAGATATCGGTAGTGCAACGGCTGGAGTACTTGAAGCCATGTCGTTTGATCGTGGTGATTCGGTAAATAAGAACCAGGTTGTTGCCAGGCTCGAATCGGGAACGGAAAAAGCTGCAGCCGAACTCGCTCGTGTTCGATCAACCTTTGATACAGGTATCATATTGCGTCGAACGAGTGCTGAATTTTTCAACCGTAATCAGGAACGCAGTCAATCGCTGACCAAGCAAAACGCGATTTCCCGGCAACAGCTTGATCAGCTTGATACGGAAGCAATTGTCGCGGAGTTACAAGTTCGTCAGGAAGAGGACAACAAGCAGTTGGCCAAACTTGAATATCGACGCGCCAGGCAAGCATTGGGCCGCAGGACTATTAGAAGTCCAATAGACGGTGTAGTTATGGAACGCTTTCGTTCTGTAGGGGAGTATGTCGAAGACACAGCCATTCTGCGGGTAGCTCAACTTGACCCGCTGTACATAGAGACGATTGTTCCCGTAAGCCATATGGGATTGATCAAGACCGGAATGCAGGCACAAGTGACACCGGTAGTGCCTGGCCAGAACCCGGAATTCGCTACAGTAACGCGTATTGATAAGGTCGCAGATGCAGCGAGCGGTACTTTTGGTGTAAGGCTTGAAATGGCCAATCCCAATAAAGATATTGTGACTGGCGTGAGATGCACGCTGGAATTTACAGGCAAAACGCTAACTGCTGAGAAAAACAAAGCGGCAGCGCCAAAGTCGACGAAGGCCCCCGTTGCTTCGGTTTCAAAGGGCAGCAACAAATTCGCCAAGATTGCCAGTATCGGTAACGATCAAAATGGGCTGCCACAGTGTTTTGAAGCGGGTCCATTTACTCAGCGTGCGGTAGCAAGCAAGTTAATTGAAAAGCTCTTAGCTGTCGGCGGTCGGGCTACCTTGCGCGAAGCTTCAGGATCACACCCGGATCAGTATTTTGTCCTTACCAGGAAAACGAAGAGTAAAGCTGATGGACAACAACTACTCGCAGAGTTGCAGCAAAAAGGTGTCACTGATACTCACGCACTACATCGCGGTGTACACGGTGGCAGTATTTCTCTGGGGCTGTTTAACAGTCAGGAGTCTGCCATAAAGAAAGTAGAACAATTTAGCAAGGTCGGTATACAAGCGCACGTCGCTGAACGTAGCCCGAATACCTTGTGGCTGGATATCAACGCAGCGTCGATGGACAGCAATAGTGTACGACGACTTTTTGCAGCTGACGTGCCTGCAAGAGTTAACGATGTTTCGTGCGCCTCTTTACGATCTTATGTGAAGTGAGTGCAGACGACTGTGTGAACAGGTTCACATTCCTGTTAGTTCGCTGAGGGCAGTTATCAAGAATCGAACAATATGCACGCTTTAGGATGTAACCGATTGATAGAATTATATTTGCGCCTTGGTTTGCAGGCGACAAATTTCTCAGGTAACTATCCTCTTGCACAAAAATTCGACAAAAAAGACACTTGCGGTTTCGCGCATAGAATCGCTAGAACCGCGGGTGCTCTATTCGGCTGATCTGTTCTCAAGTGCGGTGGACCCAGGCGACGACTGGAATAAATCCAGCCTTGAACTGGACGAGGTGCTCAACGCCTTAACGACTTCCCAGTTTGCAGACGACAGTCTGAATTCCTCAAGCACTAATTTGAACGACTACACTTCGCATGAAATTGTGTTTATTGGCGCGGGCATTGCTGATATTGAAACCCTCCTCGCCGACATGCAGCAGGAAAACCCGCAACGTTATCTGGAAATCGTTGTGCTCGATTCTGCCGGGAACGCACTTGAGCAAATTAGCAGCGTACTGGCTGAACGCTCGGGGCTTGATGCGATTCATCTTTTTGCACACGGTGATGAAGGATACATCGACTTTGGCGATGACTCGCTTAGCCTGGACACGCTTGCCGAGCACCGTGAAACGGTGTCATCCTGGTCCAACGCACTGAGCGAAGACGCCGACCTTCTTATTTACGGTTGTAATCTTGCAGGTAGCGAGGACGGTGTTGCGCTGGTTGAACAACTGGCTCTACTCACCGGCGCCGATGTGGCTGCGAGCGACGACTTGACCGGGGCTGAAAGTCTTGGTGGCGACTGGGAACTTGAATTTTCCACAGGCTCAATCGAAGTCAATATGGTACTGAGTGACGCGGCCCAGCAAAAGTGGACCGCAACCCTTGCGACCTTCACCGTGACCAACCTTAATGCCAGCGGCATCGGATCGTTGGATTGGGCGATCAATTCAGCTAACAGTACAGCTGGAGTTGATACCGTCAACTTCGGAGTAAGCGGGATCATTTTTGCCACAAGTGGTTATGTCATTTCCGATCAAATAATCATCGATGGTACGAGTGCGCCGGGTTACGCTGGCGCGCCGGTCATCTCCATCGATGGCAGCCTCGCCGGTGTTCAGGTCGGCATTACCATCGTTGACGGAATCGGCCCGGGTGACAATTCGATCATTCAGGGCCTCAACATCCACAGTTTCGAAGCTGGTCTGGTGGCAACCGCTGAAAGCGGAATCGAGATTATTGATAACTACCTGGGCACGAACCTGTCTGGCACGGCGATTGGCGGCACCGGTATCTCTGGTAACATCGTAGATCTTTATTCCTCCGCTGACGACATTCGAATCATCGGCAATGTTATCAGTGGTGGCAACAACGGGATAAACATTAACGACTCGGACAACTCAGTGATCCAGGGTAACTTCATCGGTACCGATGCGACCGGTAACACTGCAATTGCGAACGCCAATGGTATCGTACTGGAAAACGGTTCTAGTGGCGTATTGATTGGCACTGACGGGGATACGATCAATGATGCCAACGAAGGCAACGTTATTTCCGGCAATACTGTTGATGGCATTTATATCTACGGTAGTGGTACCGACAACCATACGATTGCAGGCAACCTTATTGGCGTGCGAGCAGATCTCTCCTTTACGTTGGGTAATCGTGACGATGGTATAGACGTAGACCCAAGCGTTGATGGTATTACTATCGGCGGGGCGGGCGTAGGCAACATTGTCGCAGGCAATTACGACAACGGTATAGCGCTCAGCGATGTTGGTAATGGAACTGTGATTCAAGGCAACTATATCGGCACTGACTCCACCGGTACCGAGCGCTGGGGCAATCAAGGCTTTGGCCTCGTGATTAACGACGCTACCGATGGTGAAGTGATCTTCGGTGGTATCGGAGCTGGGGAAGGCAATACGATTGCCTACAACGGCCGTGATGATGTCGGTGGCGGCGTGGTCGTGCTCAACAGCAATACCGATCAGGTAACTATCCGCGGCAACTCGATTTACAACAATATCGGTCTCGGCATTGACCTTGGCGATGACGGCCTCGATTTCATTGACGCTGGCGACGGCGACAGCGGTCCCAACGGTTTGCAGAACTTTGCCAATTTGACCTCTGCCACTACAGACGGCGTCGGAAACGTAACCATTAATGGTGACACATTCGATTTGTCCGGTGGCACGTACGACATCGACGTGTATGCAAGCTCAGGGCCAGACGATGGTGGTTTTGGCGAAGGACAGCGATACCTGTTTTCGGATACGGTAACGGATGGATCTTCCTTTACGCTTAATGACACCGGGGTCAGTCTGAACCCTGGTGAGTACATCACCATTTTGATTACAGACAGTAATGGCAACACCTCAGAATTCTCACGCGCGGTGATCGCCACCGATGTATCGGGTAACAGCGCACCGTCAAACATCAGTGTGACCTCAACCGCCAACGGCGGAATTAGCCTAAATGAGGACGGTGGTGACGCCGCCTATCTTGCCAATGACAATTTTGGTGCGGGTCTGCCAAATCTTACTGCATACACGGTCGAAGCGCGTTTTGCGTTCACTGATACCAGCACTGCGAACACGCTCATTAGTTACCAGGTGGACCCGAATGTCGGCGATGACCTCCTGGTTAGAATTGACAGCGGCGGTGATCTGGTCATCATCACCGACGGCATATCACTAACCACGACTGGCTTTGATTTTCATACGCTGGCAGACGGTGAGGAACACACTGTATCGGTTGCGTGGGACAACACTGGTCAGCTTTCTGTTTACGTAGACGGTAGTCTTGAATACTCGACAACAGGCTACGCGACAGGCGGATCTATCGCCCTGGGTGGTCGATTGGTCATCGGTCAGGATCAGGAATCGACACTCGATTTTCGCTGGTCAACATCGAATTTTATGGGGACTATGTACGATGTACGCTTATTCGATTCTGTACGTAGTGCCGCAGAAATTGCCGATACATTCGACGATACTTTGTCTTTTGACGAAGCAAATCTCATATCCAACTGGACTTTCGAGACCCTGTCGGAAACCGGTGAGGCTCAGGACATTGTTCGCGGCGATACGCTCAACGCCTACTCTTACTCTGGCGTAGGCTGGACGCCGAGCACACCGGAACTAACGCTGGCGGTTTCTGAAAATGCCGCTGATGGCACCGGCGTCGGCATCGTGGAAGGATTCGATGTCGACCGGCAGGCTCAGATAGACGCGTTACTTTTAGCTAACACTAACCTGATCTACAGTGCAGAGACCGACAAGTTTTATGAAGTTGTCAGTTTGGGTGACTGGACGGTAGCCGAAGCTGCTGCGACAAGCCAGCTTCTGGATGGTATCGCCGGTCAGCTGGTTGTGATCGGGTCAGCCCACGAAAATGAAGTTGTCGTGGACGCACTGAACAGGGCCGGTGTCTTTAGCGCCTGGATTGGCGCTACCGATCTTACCTCCGAAGGGGAATGGTTTTGGCGCACTGCAGGTGCGGACGATACGCAATTCTGGAGCGGAGACCTTACCGGTAATTCTGTCGATCAACAGTTCTACGGCTGGGAACCCACAGACCCCAACGGCGGTGCTGCTGGCGACTTCGCTGTCATAGAGAATGACGGTCTATGGCGTGACCGAGGCGATAGCAGCGTTAGCATGGCCGTCGTTGAATGGGACGCTAATGCGGTACTTGCCACTGTTGAGGCCCTGACTTATACATTTGCACCAGGCGGGGATGCCGGCGGCGCGTTCGCTATTGATGCAAACACAGGTGCGATAACCGTCGCGGATTCGAACCTTATCGACTATGAAGGCTCTAGTACAATGGACGTCACGGTTCGCGTCACCGACGACGACTCCACATTCTATGACGAAGTTTTCACCATTGAAGTTATTAACGAAGGCGGCGATGCGAGCATTAACCTGCCTGTTCCTCAAAGCGGCGACGAAGACGTTGGTATTGTGTTTTCTCAACTTAATGGCAATCCGGTCATGGTCGATTCGGGCGACTCTAACAACCCTGCAATGACCGTCACACTATCAGTTGCCGATGGTACTCTGACTCTGTCAACAATCACAGGTATAAGCTTTCTTGAAGGTACCAATGATGGTGAAGCGACAATTACAATTTTTGGGCTGGAATCCGACATCAACGCGGCCCTCGACGGACTGTCCTACGATCCGACCGGAGACTATTTCGGCCCCGATACGCTCACTGTAACGACCGGATCCGCTGCATCAAATTTGATCGGTGACTATGCCTTTGACAACGGTTCATTGCTGGATGACAGCGGCAATGGCAATGATGCCAGCTTCCCAGGCGGCAATGCAGATCCTTCTACACATATCGACGACGAACGTGGCGAGTTTCTTTCATTCGACGGCGATGACCATATTGAAATTGCCGGTCGCTTCGGCGATCCCGCACAGTTTACTCTGGCGGCCTGGGTCAATCTGGATGCCGGCCAGACAGATAGCATTGTCATGTCGCTGGGCGACGAAGTTGTACTCTCGCTTGATACGCTCACGGGCGTGTCATTGCGAGTTGGCAGCTTTGCACTAGGCGGCGGGCCCAGTATCGCCGGAACCGGCTGGCATCACGTAGCGGCCACCTATGACAACATAACGGGTGCCCTGGCAATTTACGTCGACGGTGTTCTTACCAATAGCACTAATCTGCCACCGGGTTCGGTCGA
>QIGP01000117.1 GCA_003228965.1 Gammaproteobacteria bacterium | reverse complement strand
CGCCCAATGCAACTGCTAACCATGTTGGCATATTAATTTTTCCGTTTAGCGTTGGCGCTGCGCGCCCGCAGCTCATCCAGGCGCGCTGCGATCTGGGTTTCAAGTCCTCGCGCGACCGGATGATAGTACGTCGCAGGTTTCATGTCCTCAGGAAAATAGTGCTCCCCGGCTACAAAACCGTCGTCGTGGTCGTGTGCATACTGGTACTTCTCACCGTGACCCATTTCTTTGGCAAGCTTGGTCGGTGCGTTTCGCAAGTGTTTTGGCACAGACATTGAGCCTCCGCGCCGCACGTCTTCCATCGCACGTTTAAACGCACAATACACGGCGTTGCTTTTAGGCGCACACGCCAAATAAAGGGTTGCCTGAGCCAGGGCAAGATCCCCTTCCGGAGAGCCTAGCCTCTCAAACGCAGAAGCGCAGTCACTCACAATCCAAAGCGCGCGAGGATCGGCGTTGCCAATATCTTCACCCGCCATCCTCACCAGGCGACGCAGGATGTAACGCGGGTCGCAGCCTCCGTCCAACATGCGACAGAGCCAGTAAAGCGCGGCGTCAGGATCGGATCCGCGAACAGATTTATGCAGAGCCGATATTTGATCAAAAAACTCATCGCCCCTTTGATCAAAGCGTCGAAACTGTCCACTTTTGGCATCGCGAATCAAATCGTCTAGTGGTGCGTGGTCAGCCCTCTCGCAGGCACGCACAACAAGCTCGACCAGTCCAAGCGCCCGCCTCGCATCGCCATCTGCAGAGGACGCCAACTCAAGTACTTGTTCGTCTGAAAGTTCGGGCGCGTGATCCAGCGTGACTAAAGCACGGCGAATTACCTGACTCAGGTCGTCGCTGGTTAACGACTCGAGGACGTAAATTCTCGCCCTGGACAAGAGCGCGTTGTTGAGTGCGAACGAAGGGTTTTCTGTGGTCGCGCCGACAAAAATGATGGTGCCGTTTTCAATGTGTGGAAGAAACGCATCCTGTTGGCTTTTGTTAAACCTGTGCACCTCGTCAAGAAACAGCACGGTTTGTCTTTTCAGTCCATCTAGCGACAGCCGCGCAGCAGCGACAACTTCGCGAATATCCTTAACGCCACAGGTGACGGCAGACAGACTGACAAAATCGGCCTGGTGGCTTTCGGCCAACATCATGGCAAGCGTGGTTTTACCCGTTCCCGGCGGTCCCCAAAAAATCATGGAGTGCAGTTCGCCACCTTCGAGCACACGACTCAGCGCGCTTTGCGGTCCAAACAGATGCGATTGGCCGTAAAACTCGTCGGTTGAAGTTGGCCGAAGGCGATAGGCAAGAGGAGTTGCGGCAGTCACTGCGTTTCTCGATTAACACTTAAATGACGATGGTGACGGCTGTTGCGGTGTTAGGCAAGCACCCAGCGTTCTACGACCCGGCACCAGCCACCCAAACCAAAGCGACACAGCACCCCACCAAGCGCCAGCCCAACAGCGTTAAACACCATATCGACCAGGTCAAACTGCCTTTGACCACCCGCTTCTTGAAGAAACTCCAGTCCAACGCTCATAGCCAGTAACATTAATAGAACGCTCAAAAAGGCCCGGTGCTTGACGACGCCGCCAAAATAGACGCCGAGCACACCGTAGGAAACAAGGTGTTGTAGCTTGTCTGAAAAGGTAACAGGTAAGACAGGACCGCCCGTGGCCAGACTGCCGTATATCACCAGCGCGACCAGACATGCGCCACCAATCCACCAAAGAGCGGTCAGGCGCAGAGAGTATGTAGTGTCGGACACGATCGGGGCAACATCAACGCTCGGAAGGCTGTCCAATCAGGCTGGCACCTTTTGGTACCTGGAATTCGAATAGTGAGTCATCGACGTCGGCATTGGGCGTCACGTCGGAAAACGAAATGCGTGACGTCTGATCAACTCGGTCAATCAGCTCCATGAGCTGAATGGCGTCGTCACTAAATTTAATGCGTACGGTCACAAAGTCGGAGTTGCGATCGCGTGTTTTAAGCACAATCCATTGGTCGCCTTCGGTCTTGTGACTGCCGACAACCTCAAAGCCTTCGGTAATTTTGGCCGAATCTCCGCCCAATAGCAGACTTGGATTGGCGCCACGATAGTCGCCCAGACTACTAACGTTCACTTGCTCCAGAATTTCATCAAAGTGCCATAGGTCAACGCCGTCTGCGAGTAACAAAGATGGATCCGGGTTCTCGTACTGCCAGCGAAATTTGCCCGGCACTTTGAACGCCAGCGTTCCACTAGAGCTATCCGTTTGCCGACCTGTGTCGTCGAGCAAAATTGACGAGAAACTCGCGGTCAGGCTTTTCGTCTGATCCATGTAGCGTTGTAGCTTGGCGAGTGCCGCAGCCGATTCAGGTGACAATTTTTCATCGCCAACACCCTTTGCTGCGACGACCTTCTCTGCGTTCGCTTTGGTTTTCACAACAACTGCCACGCTCTCGGCGTCTTTTTCAGCAACGTCACTTATCTCGGCATCCGCGGCCGAAGCCTGCGCTGCAATAGCGAACACTGCGCCTAACATCAATGCAGTAATCGAAAACGATTTAAACTTGATCACTTGTATTCTTCCTGTGTCATTTACACTGTTCATTCGATACCAATGGCCGCTAAAAAACATCCCACCGGCAAGTCGTAAACCTGCTCCAATTTTTAACGTTACGTCCGATCTAGTCTTTAGGCGAAGCCTGTGCAATAACCTCGCGCGACCCATTGGACTGAACAGGACCTACCAGGCCCGCCGCTTCCATGGCTTCGACCATACGAGCGGCACGGTTGTAGCCCACTTTTAGCCTACGCTGCACGCCCGAAATGGACGCTTTGCGCGTTTCGGTCACAATTTGTACCGCCTGATCGTAGAGCGCGTCTTGCTCGGCATCTTCGCCAAAATCGCCCTCTTCTGAGGCCAATCCAGGAATTGGACCACTGGGGCCCGATAAAATTTCCTCAATGTAGTTGGGTTCGCCGGCCTGTTTAAGATATCTGACAACATTTAACACTTCGTGATCATCCACAAAGGCGCCGTGAATACGCGTCGGGATGGAGGTGCCGCCGGGCAGATAGAGCATGTCACCGTGACCAAGCAAGTGCTCAGCTCCCATTTGATCGAGAATGGTTCGGCTGTCGATACGGGATGACACTTGAAACGCAATTCGCGCGGGAATATTGGCTTTGATCAAACCGGTAATCACATCGACAGACGGTCTTTGCGTGGCCACAATCAGGTGAATACCGGACGCTCTGGCTTTTTGCGCCAGTCGGGCAATCAGCTCTTCAACCTTTTTACCCACCATCATCATCATGTCGGCCAGTTCGTCGATAATGACCACAATGAGCGGCAACGTCATCAGTTCCGGCGCCTCTTCAGTGGGGTTACCGTCCTCGTCCTTGTCCACTTTGTACAGTGGGTCGAACATAGGCTCACCGGCCTCTCGGGCATCAAGTATTTTACGATTAAAACCAGCCAGATTTCGTACCTTCACAGCCGACATCAACTGATAGCGACGTTCCATCTCAGCCACACACCAGCGCAGCGCGTTGGCGGCTTCTTTCATATCGGTCACAACGGGTGCCAACAAGTGCGGAATACCTTCGTATACCGACAGCTCAAGCATCTTTGGGTCGATCATGATCAGGCGTACCTGATCGGCTGTGGCTTTATAGAGTAACGACAACACCATGGCGTTGATGGCCACCGACTTACCGGAACCTGTAGTACCTGCAATCATGAGATGCGGCATTTTGGACAAATCGACGGTGACGGCATGGCCTGCGATGTCTTTACCCAAACCCAGCGCCAACGGCGCCTTCATGGCGTCGTAATTTTCCGACATCAACACTTCACCAAGCGTTACAAGGTCGCGAGTCTCGTTAGGTATTTCAAGACCAATCACTTCTTTACCTGGAATAACCTCAACCACACGTACCGCCGGGGCGGACAGTGCCCGGGCAAGGTCACGAGACAAGGCGGTGACTTTACTGGCTTTGGTTCCAGGTGCTGGCAGCAATTCAAACCGGGTCACCACAGGCCCTGGATGAACCGAGACCACTTGCGCTTCTATACCAAATTCACGTAATTTGATTTCAACCTGTTTCGAACGCGCTTCCAGCGATTCGGGCGTATACGTTGCTTTCGACGGAGGAGGATCGTCGAGCAGGGCTACCGGCGGCAACTCATTGGCTGTCCCTTCAAACAGGGACGCCTGCCGTTCACGTTCTCTTCTGTCGCTCACAGGTTTACGTACTACCGGTGCTTCAATGCGAGGAGCCACACGCGCTTTGCTGATGTTAGTTTGTACTTTAATAGACTCGGCACGCGCCTGCTTCACCTTGCGGCCCGCCATACGATCACGCGCCCGGCCCCACCAGGCACCGATACGGTCGACTGAATTGAGCACCAGAGCGCCCAGAGAATCCATGATGGCAAGCCAGGAAATGCCTGCAAACAGCGAGACACCGGCAAGCCACACGCCGAGCATGAGTAACGTGGCGCCAAGCGGGCCCACGCTACCCGACATTCCTTCGCCAACCAGCTTACCCAACACACCGCCGCTCGAACTTGGCAAGGCTTGATTGGTGAAGTGCAACGTGGACAATCCACAACTGGTCGCAAGCGTCAGAAAAAAGCCAATGGCGCGAAAGCTCATGTCCTGCCTGGACACGTAATCACTCGATGTACGGGATTTGTAGAACGTCCAGCCAGCTACAGCCAGCATGACGGGAAACAGAAATGCGGGTCGGCCAAAACCAAAGTAGAACGCGCTCGATATCCAGGCGCCAAGCGGACCAATGAAGTTGTTCACCCTGTCACCGGTGCCCGTGTCGCTAAACCCGGGATCAGCCGGGTGGTATGTAATTAGCGCCAGCGCCAGAACGAGGGCCAGCACGCCAAATACCCACAGGGCGCTCTCGCGCAGCGCCTTGCTCACGGACATGCCAAACATGGGGTCGCGCGAGCTTGAGACCGGAGCGGTCATGCCCAAAGCCTGCAGTTCCCGGAGCTTACGCGCGGGGCAAAATATAAGGTGCGAAGAAGGTTTTTGTTCATGCAAATCCCGTGATGATTTGATACCGTTGCTGACCGGTTGCACCCCGACCAGGCGCGCCCAACATCTGGTTTGGTCGATTTCAACACTACGAGAAGTATACATGAGCAACTCACAACATTTTCGACTATTGATTTTGGGCTCTGGCCCTGCAGGCTATACAGCCGGCATCTATGCAGCGCGTGCAAACCTGAAACCTGCACTGGTCACCGGCATGGAACAAGGCGGTCAGCTCATGACCACTACGGAAGTCGAAAATTGGCCCGGTGACGCGCACGACTTGCAAGGTCCCCAGCTCATGCAACGCATGGCCGATCACGTAGAGCGTTTCGAAGTAAATATGCAGTTCGACCACATTCACACAGCCAAGCTTGGCGTGCGACCGTTTAAACTCACCGGCGACCAGGGTGAATACACCTGCGACTCACTAATCATCTGCACCGGTGCTACCGCAAAATACATCGGACTGGAATCCGAGGAAGCGTTCAAGGGCAAAGGCGTATCTGCATGTGCGACGTGCGACGGGTTCTTTTACCGCGATCAAACGGTAGCGGTTATTGGCGGCGGCAACACAGCGGTCGAAGAAGCTCTCTACCTGTCGAACATTTGCAAAAAAGTGTATCTGGTCCACCGCCGCGATTCTCTGCGTGCCGAAAAAATTCTTCAGGATCGTGTTTTTGCCAAAGCCGGCGGCAAAGGCAACATTGAACTGATGTGGGACCACCAGCTAGATGAAGTGCTAGGCGACGAAACCGGCGTAAACGGTATGCGCATACGCTCCACCAAAGACGACAGTACACAGGACATTGACTTGTCCGGTGTTTTTATCGCCATCGGCCACAAACCCAACACCGACTTGTTCGTCGACCAGTTGGACATGGAAGGCGGCTACATTGTTATAGAGGCCGGTCGTAGCGGTAACGCTACCGCTACCAGTATCCCAGGCGTATTTGCCGCCGGTGACGTAGGTGACCACATTTATCGCCAGGCAGTCACTTCAGCAGGCTCTGGCTGCATGGCAGCTCTCGACGCCGAACGCTACCTGGACGCGCTCGAATCGGATTAGCTAACGAGGTTTAAATAACGATCAATGGCCTATACGGTTTCTTTTATAGCCTCCATCGAAACCGCTAATCGGAATGAATGGCAGGCGCTTGTTGGCACCGACAATCCCTTCGTAAGTTTTGACTACCTCAGTGCGTTAGAAAGCACGGGAGCGACCGGTGAAGGAACCTCGTGGAAACCTCACCACGCGCTGGTGCACGATAATGGCCGCCTGGTAGGCGCTAGCCCTTTGTATATTAAAGACGATTCCTGGGGCGAATTTGTATTCGATTTTGCCTGGGCTGAAGCACATCACCGCAACGGCATAGCCTACTACCCAAAACTTGTTACCGCCGTTCCTTACACGCCGGTAGCCGGACCCCGCTTGCTGACCGGCAGTTCGGCCAATGCCTGTGTCGTAGGCGCCTTGTTCGACGCAATTCGAAACGCAGCGGAAGAACTCGACGGATCTTCGTGGCACATGTTGTTTCCAAACCGAACCAGCCTCGACGCGTTCACACACAATCCAGACGTTGTTGTACGTGAAGACTGTCAGTTTCACTGGCACAACCGTGACTACACTTCGTTTGATCACTACCTCGAATTTTTCCGCTCGTCGCGGCGAAAGAAAACCCGACGTGAGCGCCGCAAAATATCTGAAGCGGGAATATCGGTCGTTGCTGTAAACGGCTCCGACATGACCCCCGGGCAGTGGGACGCGTTTTACGAATTGTACGCTTCTACCTTTTTTGTACGCGGTCGAGCGCCCTACTTTGAACAAGCGTTTTTCACTACCATTGCCCGCTCCAACCTAATTAACATTCGGGTGTGTTTTGCCATGCGTGAAGAACACACCGTGGCGGCTTCCATGTTCTTTGAAACGCAAGACACTCTCTACGGCCGCTACTGGGGCACCAGTGAGTTCGTGGATGGTCTGCACTTTGAACTGTGCTACTACCAGGGCATTGAACACTGCATTGAGCGCAAGCTTAAGACGTTCGACCCCGGTGTTCAGGGCGAACATAAAATTGCGCGCGGCTTTCAGGCCACGCCTTCCTGGTCTGTGCACTGGTTGCGTTACCCGCCGTTTGCCGACGCCATACGCAACCACGTTAAGCTCGAACAAGACCACGTCAAAGACTACGCCGAACAAGTTGACTTGCATCTTCCATTTCGCAAAACCGGTGCCGATATACCATGAGCGCCATACACTGGATTACGGCACAAGATCCGGTTGACGTGTTCCCCCCTGTACACCGCGCCTGCACGCAACCTGACGGGCTGCTCGCCGCTGGCGGCGATCTATCTACGCAGCGCTTGTTGGCGGCCTATCGTCGTGGAATCTTTCCCTGGTACGAAGAAGGCCAACCGGTACTTTGGTGGTCGCCGAATCCGCGCACGGTGTTTGTGCCTAAAGACGTTCACCGGTCGCGCTCGTTAATTCGTGACTTACGACTCAACCCCGTTCGCGTGTCAATGAACACGGCGTTTAAACAGGTGGTAGACGCGTGCGCCGAGTCCCGGCCCGGACAGCACGGAACGTGGATTACCCGAGCCATGAAACAGGCATATTGTCGAATGAACGAAGAAGGTCACGCCCATAGTATCGAGGTGTGGCGTGATGATATTTTGCACGGCGGCCTCTATGGAATCGGTCTCGGAGGCGTGTTTTTTGGCGAATCCATGTTCAGCGGGGGCACTAACGGCTCCAAGTTAGCCCTGACCTTTTTGGCTACATGGCTTGAAAAAAACGAATTTGCCCTCATAGATGGTCAGGTGAAATCATCACACCTGGTGTCCCTGGGCAGCATTGAAATCTCGCGCAACCACTTTGTTTCGCTACTGGATGAACACTGCGAACGACCGACAGACCCCAAAGTGTGGCAAAAAAACGACGAATTAGATGTTGAGTTTGTGGAGAAATAGGGATTTTCTGCACGTTCCATTGCATTAACGCGACGATTTATGCACACTTCACGCAGTTTTTAAACCACACGAGGACGTCAATTTTATGGCGAAAGAAGAAGCCATTCAAATGGAAGGTAAAGTGATCGAAACTTTGCCAAACACCATGTTTCGCGTAGAGCTGGAGCAAGGTCACGTAGTGATCGCGCACATTTCCGGCAAAATGCGTAAACACTATATTCGTATTCTCACCGGCGACGCGGTGACTGTTGAGCTGACACCCTACGACCTAAGCAAAGGCCGTATCATCTACAGAGGGCGTTAATTCGCCGGTGTGACGGCACCCAGCCGTTACCCACACAGGCAGACTCTCTGCCGGTCTTTTGAAATTCCAAATATTAAATCCCGAGCCTTTTGGCTCGGGATATTTGGGCTATTTCCTCGCTGTATTCTGCGGTTGAACCTGCACTGTGTTTTTCAGACGCTTTGTGGTGGCCGAATTCAACTTCACGGTATCCAATTTACCGCAGGAGTGGCTTCAGCCACGATTAAATGCAACGGTGGAATTTAATCGCGACTTCACTTCGTCATTGCGAGCGCGAAGTGCGCGGCAATCTCTTGACCTTGATGTGACATTACTGAGTTAATCCACAGCAACCTGGCGGAGATTGCCACACCCGCTTTGCGGGTTCGCAATGACGAAGTGTTGAGGTGCATTCCACCTTCACTTC
>QIGP01000424.1 GCA_003228965.1 Gammaproteobacteria bacterium | reverse complement strand
GTTCGAATTTTGCTTCACATTCTGCAAATCAATCAATGTCACATAGCACTCGAAGAAGACAAACTCGCCGCCATTGAAGCCATGACTGCC
Organism: Gammaproteobacteria bacterium; assembly: GCA_003228965.1. Lineage (GTDB taxonomy): Bacteria > Pseudomonadota > Gammaproteobacteria > Steroidobacterales > SZUA-146 > SZUA-146. The sequence continues at coordinate 8,669 of QIGP01000424.1, read as the reverse complement.
GCCATGAGCGAGCTCGCCGATCCCCGGCTTGAGCTTTGCCTCGTGCACGCGAAATACCCTGAAGGGGGCGAACGTCAACTCATTCAAGTGTTGTCCGGAAAAGAAATTCCAAGCGGTGGCCTACCCGTAGACATAGGTTATCTGTGTCACAACGTTAGCACGGCTCTCGCCGTCTACAACATGCTGGGCAAAGGGCACGCACTCACGTCGCGCGTTCTTACTGTGTGTGGCGACGGCGTAAAGCAACCTCAAAACGTGTTGGCGCCGGTAGGCACAACCATCGAAGATCTGGTGAAGCACTGCGGGGGATACGTAGGGTCCACCCACAGAATCATTGTAGGCGGTCCTATGATGGGCTTTACCGTTGAGTCTGATCAGGTACCCATAGACAAGGGCTCTAACTGTGTGTTGGTTATGCCCGAGTCGCAAGCGCGCGATGTATCGACGCCTATGCCGTGCATACGCTGTGGAGCCTGCGAGGAAGTATGCCCTGCAAGTTTGCTCCCTCAGCAACTTTACTACCACGCCCAAAGTACACAACTCGAACAACTGCCGGCACTCAATCTGTTTGACTGCATCGAATGCGGGTGTTGTGACTACGTGTGCCCTAGTAACCTGCCGCTCACACAATATTTTCGCTACGCCAAGGATGAACTGAGTCTGCACACACAGCAGCAACAACAAGCTGGCGCTTCTCGTGACCGTTACGAACAAAGAGCACTGCGATTGCAACACAAGCAACAGGAACGCGATACGGCTCGTGCATCCAGACAGCAAGCCGCACAAAATACGGGGCAAAAGAAACTGGATATTCAGGCCGCAGTAGCTCGCGCTCAGGCGCGCAAGAAACCCGACGAGTCTGGCTCGTGAAGTTCATTCAATCCTCTGCGCCACATATCCGCAAACCGCGTAGCGTGCGCGCGATAATGTTCGAAGTCTGTTTAGCCTTGATTCCAGCAGCACTAATTCACGTCTACTTTCTTGGCCCGGGACTCGTGCTCAACGTGTGCGTGGCGGTATCAGTTGCTCTGGCCTGCGAGTATCTGATGCTGCGACTACGCGGTCAGTCTATTGCCCCTTTCATCGGCGACGGCAGCGCCGTATTGGCCGCGTTACTCATAGCCTTTGCACTGCCTCCCTTAACGCCTTGGTGGGTCACGGCGACAGCAGCGGCTTTTGCAATGATTGTGGCTAAACATCTGTATGGCGGATTGGGCTTCAATACGTTCAACCCGGCCATGGCAGGTTATGCCGTTGTGTTAGTCAGCTTTCCAGCCGAACTCGCACTGTGGACGGCGCCCGTGGGCGCTCAAATTGACCCAGGCAGCTTAAGCCTCCTGCAGTCCATACAGGTAACGCTAACTGGCTCGCTCCCCGAAGCGTATACGTGGGACCAGATAACCCAGGCAACGCCGCTCGATTCTGTGCAAATTGGATTGTCTCAAGGCGCGATGCTCAGCGAGCTTTTTTACGACCAGGGGCTTACCACGTACGGTGCTCAACCCTGGATTGCGATAAACCTGGCCATACTGGCCGGTGGCGTTTGGCTGCTCGGACGTAAGTTAATCAGCTGGCACATACCAGCCGGCGTACTGTTTGGCGTTGCCATTTCGGCCCTCGCCGGCCGCATTCTGGATAGCGATGCCTACAGTCCCTTGTTTTTCCATATATTCAGTGGCAGCGTGATAATGGGCGCATTTTTCATCGCATCCGACCCGGTGTCAGCAGCAACCAGTCGCCGGGGCAAGCTAATTTACGCGCTGGGTATCGGTATTTTGATTTACTCCATTCGCGCCTGGGGCAGTTATCCCGACGGCGTCGCTTTCGCGGTATTATTCATGAATATGCTGGTTCCACTTATTGATCATTTCACCATTCCGAGGGCTTACGGTCATGCGCGGTAGCGGAATAATGTCCTTAGGCTTGCTGGCGGGAATCGGTTTTTTTGCCGCCCTGACTTTGAGCAAAACACAGCACGAATTCGCCGATCGAATTGCGGCAAACGAACGCGCATGGGAAATGCGTCAGATTCGCGAGCTACTCGATGAAACCAACTACGACAACGACATATTCAGCGACTTGATTTACGTAGAAGGCAACACGGCCGACGCACAGTTGCTCGGCTCCGAAGAGCGTCAGTACATTTGCCGCGCCCGGCTTAACAACAAAGCCCGAGCCGCTGTACTTCAGGTAACCGCACAGAACGGTTACGCCGGTTCTATTAAACTCCTTGTCGGTATTCAGGCCGATGGCCGCCTGGCTGGTGTTCGCATCGCCTCCCACCGGGAAACTCCTGGTCTTGGCGATAAAATTGAAGCGAAAAACACGGACTGGGTTTTACAGTTCAGTGGGCGTTCGTTGAAAAACCCTAAAGAAGACCAGTGGTTGGTTAAGAAAGACGGCGGTGAGTTCGACCAAATTACAGGCGCGACCGTGAGTCCGCGTGCGGTTGTAAAGGCCGTCAAGAACGCACTGATCTATTTCAATACGCATCGCGACGAAATCTTTGCACGCCCCTCGGAGTCGGACGACGTATTGTCAGAAGCCGCACAAGAAAATACTCGGACTTGATATGCATACCGAGCGTCCTGTAGACACCGATAACGATGCACTCGCAGCCGTCGTAAACCCCGCTTCACTGACCGGTGTATTCAAAGAAGGTATATGGAGCAACAATGCAGGCTTCGTCCAGCTCCTCGGGCTCTGTCCCATGCTGGCCGTCACCACCACATTGGCTTATGGTATCGGGCTTGGGTTTGCTACGACGCTCGTACTGGTACTGTCAAATGGTCTGGTTTCTGTAACTCGAAACATCACGGCGTCCTATTTGCGTATTCCCACGTACGTACTGCTGATCGCAAGTCTAGTCACACTGATCGACATACTGCTCCATGCCTATCTGTTTGAATTGCACCGCGTGCTGGGTTTATTTATTCCACTCATTGTAACCAATTGCGCCATCATCGCTCGCGCTGAGGCCTTTGCGTCGCGGCAACCTGTCGCCCAGGCTTTGGTTGACGGCCTGGCGCACGGACTTGGCTTTACCCTGGTCCTCATGATCCTGGGGTTTTTTCGCGAACTGATGGGTGCGGGAACACTCTTCGCCGGCATGGACAGCTTGTTCGGCCCAATCGCCTCGACATGGACCGTTTCCGTTCACAGCGGATTTCTGCTCTTGATATTGCCGCCTGGCGCGTTCCTGGCTCTTGGCATGCTGTTGGCGGCTCGCAATGCATTGTCGGCGCGCAAACCGCGCCGCAGTGAGGCTTCGGTCTCAGCGAGCCCAACGACAAACTAGTCACTTTAAGAGCTTACTTCAGTACTTATGAATCGAGACAAACGAATCCAGATATTTTCACGCTGGCGAGTAGCAAACCCCAACCCGACTACAGAACTTGAGTACGCGAGCTCGTTCGAACTTCTCATTGCGGTAATACTGTCGGCACAAGCTACTGACGTTGGCGTGAACAAAGCGACTAAACTCTTGTTCAAGGCTGCCTGCACTCCCGAGGCGATGGTCGACCTCGGACTCACCAGAATTCGTGACTACATTAAGACTATTGGGCTGTTCAATACCAAAGCCAAAAATGTTCTGGCAACGTGCAAACTCCTGGTCAAAAACCATGGCGGCGAAATACCTGAAAACCGCCAAGACCTGGAAGCACTGCCAGGAGTTGGTCGCAAGACGGCCAATGTAATTTTGAATACGGCATTTGGACAGCCAACCATTGCCGTAGACACTCACATATTTCGTGTATCCAACCGAACGCGAATCGCACCTGGCAAGAATGTAGTCGAAGTTGAAAAACGCTTAATACGTTTAGTGCCGGAGGAGTTCAAAGTCGATGCACATCATTGGCTGATATTGCACGGTCGCTATGTGTGCAAAGCTCGCACGCCGCTGTGCGATGAGTGCCCAATCATCGACTTGTGCGAATACACCAAGAAAGAATTGAGGACGTAGCAGTGTTCTATGGAAACAATCGAGACCAGCTTCGTCAAATGTATCGTGACGCACTGGTTAAATCAGATGACGGCGTTCCCATGACCGCATTAGAGACTCAGATAGCCGACGTCATTATTCAACATCCGGAGTACCGAACCGCTGTCGTGCCTACAGGCAACCACGACAAAGACACGCTGGACAAAGACTACGTACCTGAGTCAGGCGAAGCCAATCCATTTATGCACATGTCGTTACATCTGGCGATCAGAGACCAGCTGTCTACCAACCGCCCCTCGGGCATTCGAGAGGCGTTCGCTGAGCTTTGTACGTTAACCCAGGAGCGCCACCAGGCTGAACATGTCCTGTGCGAAGCCATGGGAGAAGAGCTTTGGCAGTCCCAACGTGACTGCCGGCCACCCGGCGAACAGCGCTATTTGAAGCGGGTTCTAGCCTTTCTTGGCAAAAAACAGGCCTAATAGCAGTGCTTTTCGACCCGCCGCAGCGCGCGACCATCAGGTGTAATAAACTGATGGTACGCCGGGTCAACTAGGGCAGAGAGCTTAACGATGGGTGCAAAACGTAAGGCCTACTCTATAGACGAGGAAATTCAGTGAACAATTACGCAATCCAGGGCAATTTCCCAGTCAGTGGTGCCGGACTCGGTCTGCGCCGGGAATTGGTCAAACCATTGCAGCAGCATACTCCCGAAGAGATCGGTTTTTTTGAGGTAGCTCCTGAAAACTGGATGGGCATAGGCGGACGACTTAAGAAAGAATTCCGGTCGTTCACTGAGCGTCATCAGTTCGTGACTCACGGCCTGTCCCTCTCGATCGGATCTCCAGCGCCGTTGGACGAGACGTTCCTGAAAAACCTGAAAGTGTTTCTGGGCGAACATGACATTCGCGCTTATACCGAACACCTTAGTTATTGTTCCGACGACGGCCATCTCTACGATTTACTGCCAATACCGTTCACCGATGAAGCCGTCACCTGGGTAGCCGACCGGGTCAAACGCGTACAGGACATACTTGAGCGCCAAATCGCGCTGGAAAACGTGTCGTACTACGCCGCTCCCGGACAGGAAATTCAGGAAATTGAATTCGTCCGTAACGTCCTGGAAGAATCCAATTGCGGATTACTGTTAGACGTAAACAACATTCTGGTTAACAGTATCAATCACAAGTACGACGCCGTTAAATATTTGAAAGCTCTACCCGCCGACCGCGTGTTCTATTTTCACGTTGCCGGTCACTACGTCGAAGCGAAAGATCTTCGCGTAGACACTCACGGCAGCGACGTCTGCGAAGATGTCTGGACTCTACTGGATGCCGCGTACGATCACTGTGGTGTCGTACCCACGCTACTTGAGCGAGACTTCAACATTCCGGCCGTACCAGAACTCATGAACGAAATCGGGCAAATACGTGATGCACAAACGCGTTGGCACGAGCGAAACAAAGAACAGCAGGTTCGACATGGCTGAGCGTCCTCTATTTCAACAACACCAATACGCATTTGCCGCCCATATTCGTAACCCGGATAGCGTGGATGCGCCTTCGAACATCGAAGATCGTAGAATGGCTATTTATCGTGAACTTTTCTATAACAACGTCGAAGGCTTTCTAAGCCGCTCGTTTCCGGTCATTCGCAAACTGTATTCCGACAAACGCTGGCACGCCATGGCGCGAGATTATTTTGCCAGCCATCAAAGCGAGACTCCCTATTTTCTCGAAATTCCAAAAGAATTTTTGCAGTATCTGACCGAAGAACGTGACGACGACCAAGATCCCGTTTTTCTTCAGGAACTGGCGCATTACGAGTGGGCAGAGCTGGCTCTGTCCATACTCGATGTCGATCTCGCAGACATACGTGCAGAACGCGACGGCGATTTGCTGGACAATATTCCCGTCCTGTCCCCCGCAGCCTGGTCGTTGGCGTATCAATTTCCGGTTCACCAAATTAAGCCCGACTTTCAACCAAATACCCCCAACGATATTCCTACGTTCATTGTGGTCTATCGTGACTTGTCCGACAAAGTAGGCTTTATCGAAATTAACCCGGTGACCGCCCGCCTGCTCGAACTGATGAATAGCAGTGACCAGACCGGCCGCGCGCTTCTGACCACAATTGCACAAGAGATAAACCACCCTAATGCAGATGTCGTCATTGAAGGCGGCCGCGAAATTCTGGCTAATCTGCGCGCCCACGACATCGTCCTGGGAACGCAACCAACTACTAATAATACGGGAGAGCACGACAATGGATAGACTGGTTGCACTATGGGAAGTGGTCACACGACCACTAGACTTTTTAAACCAATTTTTACCTCAGCTTTTTTTACGCCTGATTCTGGCGTACGAATTCTGGGAAGCAGGCGTCATGAAGTACTCTGGAAGCAACTGGTTCAGCGGCATCAAAGACTCCTTCCCATTTCCCTTTAATATCATCAATCCAGAATTCAGCTGGTTTCTGGCCACATGGGCAGAACTCTTCGGTGCAGTGCTGTTGGTATTTGGACTGTTCACACGCTTCGCAAGTGCATCTTTAATCATTCTCACCATCGTTGCGGCAATGGCTGTGCACTGGCCCGAAAGCTACTCGTCACTGGGTGAGTTTTGGGAAGGCTACGCGATAAGCAGCAAGGATGGTTCGGGTAACTTCAAGCTACCTCTGCTATACCTGATCATGTTCTTGCCACTGTTATTTGGCGGTGCAGGCAAACTGAGTGTCGATCATTTCCTTAAGAAATACTTCGACTAAGTTTTAGTACTTTTCAGTATTAAGCGTGACCATCTTTAACGGTTGCGCTTTTTTTATCATGCAATCTGGCTCAATCGGGTAGATGCGAAGCGTATTTCTGGTCAATCAGTGAAACAACAGTGAGTAAGTAGTGTGCCTGTAGTGCAACATTTAGCGTTGCTTTTTGGTCGCGTTGTTGCTTGTGTGGAGCGTAGGTGAGTGCCTTGTGAATAAATGTGTAGCAATTGAAGCGCGCAGAATTGACCGGGAAATGCGATGGTGCGTCGCGATTGAGGCGAGAATATAAGTACTACTTGCTGCAAATTATCGATAGGCAGTATTTGCATCTATAATAACAACGACAAAATGCGATATTATTTTTACGTTTTCAATTCATAGTTTCGGCGCCGTCGTCGAGTGTTTAAATTTCGGGGAGTTAGTATGCACAAGAAAAAGTTCATTATGGCTGGTTTATTATTGGCGGCAATGCCGTTTGCCGCGCAGGCAGCAGAGCTGACCTATACCGGTGTTGTAACAGTGCCTACAGGTGCGTTCGAGGCCTTGACCCCAATAGGGACTCCTGTGGGCGGCCCTATTGACGTTGACGATGCGGCTTTCGGCGCGGGTTCGATAGGAATAATCGACATCAATTCTATTGACGTCAATGTTGGTGGCTTTTGTTTCGCAACCGCTGGTGGTGACTGTAGCGGTATGGGAACGTTAGTACCGATTACGAGTATCGACAGTGCAGCAATTACAGGAACGTCTGGCGAACTCGGTGGGTCTTTTTCTGTGACTGCTTTTTCGCCCACATTCATGGTTTCAATTCCTATTCTTTTTGATCTGGATGCAGGAACATTCTTTGCAGATGGTGACGCATTGGGTACCGTAAGTGGCACCGGCACTTTGAACGCACCGCCGCTTGATTCCGATGGTGACGGAGTTGCTGACGACATTGACAACTGTACCCTTCTGAGTAACTCAGGACAGGAAGACACCAACGGCGATGGCATTGGTAACTTGTGTGACGCCGACATTAACAACGACTGCATTGTTAACTTCATTGATATTTCGCAATTTACGCCACGCTTTAACTCAGCTACGGGCGATCCGAACTACGATGAAGATTTTGATATTAACAGCAGTGGTTCGTTGAACTTTGTTGATTACATTGCTTTCACGAACAATTTCCAAATGCCACCAGGACCGAGTGCAAACGATTGCATCGGAGTTGGGCAATAAGGTAGTTACTCTGACACAGAGTAAGAGAAGCCCCGCTTCGGCGGGGTTTTTTTTACGTGCGCCCGGCAGGGCGCACGTACTTGGAGGTGAAAGTCCTCTACTGGCCCGGCAAGGGGAACAGTTAGCCGAACGGCAAGGGTGTCCATCGCGAGGTGGAATCTGAAGGAAGCCGAAGGCAAAGCGCTGGCCTGACGAACAGAAATCGCATACGAGGCGGCGGTGCTGGATGAGCAGGCGTATATCTTCAAAGTCCGATACTTGTACAGAAAGCATCGTCGTAGATGCGGCAGGCATAAGCGTGAAGGTGAGTGTGCATTACCCGGGGAGATCTGATGATCTGCCTTTGTGCTACTGACATCGAGAGGTGTCGGGATGGGTTGTCAGAAGTCAGCAGACGGCATAGTAGGTGCATCGACCGCACTGAAGGCCCGAACGTGAAGTTCGCTAACGCACTCGGACCTGGCATTTCAAAAATACTGTTTACCATGAACGGGTAATCAAGAAAATTCACCATACCGTCGTTGTTGAAATCATGTAAAGGGTCGGCGGTTAGGAAGGCCTCTGCAAATAACGCAACGTCCAGGAAGTTTACTTCGCAGTCGTTATTGGTATCGGTGTCGCAGCGGTTACCAAACCCGTCACCGTCGATATCGACCTGCATGTGCAAGATTGGCCTGCGGTCGAGGTTCACTGTTTACTGAGCGGTCGCTATTGGAGCCCAGGATCTTGCCCGTGCCGTTTA
>QIGP01000055.1 GCA_003228965.1 Gammaproteobacteria bacterium | reverse complement strand
ATACTGCAAATCGAAGCTCGCCCCCTTAAATTTTTACTTCTCATACATACTTCAGTGATACCATCGCCATTTTATCATGGTTATCAAGGAGTCTAAAATGTCTAACGCTAGAATGTTATCGGGGATTGTAGCAATTTTACTGGTGGGCGCCTGTGGCGCAGGCGATACCGTTGCTGCCGATTCTGCTAAAGCTGCGGCCGACTCAATGAGTAAAACAGATACTGCCACCGCTTCAGTAGTAACCGAAGAACCAATTCTCAAGTCCTCGCCCTCAGGAAGTTATGACCTGGACAAATCACACACCTATATTAATTTTTCTTTTTCACACCTTGGATTTTCGAATCCAGTAATTGGCTTTCGCGATTTTGATGTCGAATTCAGCCTGGACAATGAAAATCTGAGCAACAGTTCGTTGAACGTCAACATCAATGTAGACAGCATAGACAGCGGCACGACCAAGTTCGATAAGCATTTAGTCAGCGAAGACATGTTTGATACAGCTAAATTCCCGAAAGCCACTTTCACAGCAACCGACTTCGTTATGACGGCAGCCGATAAGATGGACATTACCGGTGACCTGACGATCAAAGACGTCACTCGCAGCGTTGTTTTGAACACCAAAATCAACAAAGCGGCCAATCACCCAATGAGCAAAGTTCCAACCATTGGTATTTCAGCCAGCACCACAATCAAACGATCTGACTTTGGCGTTAGCTACGCAACTCCTCATGTAGGAGACGAAGTCAAAATTTCAATTGAAGCCGAAATGCCACAAGCTAAGTAGTTTATGAGGAATCAAATTCCGGTGAGCGTGGAGCGTAGGGTCAAATCTACCCGTGCGCGTGGGGTCAGCGCGTGGCAGCGCGTGGGGTCAAGTCTACCCATTACTCATTTTTAATTGGTGATATTCCAAGACTCGGCGAAGTTAGTAAAAATGAGTAATGGGTAGACTTGACCCCTTTCATTTCATTTATGGGTAGACTTGACCCCTTTCACCTTTCATGTGACCCCTTTTTTATACATCGATAAACTAGACCACAAACATACCCATAAAGTCAGCCACGCTGGTTTTTTCCAAAGCAGTTTGATCTTTGCACAACGAGAAAATTTCATCGCAACGATGTGGCACAAAGCGCGTGGCAAGATTGCTTTGAAACTTCGCTTCAAGCACCGGAATACCTTCGTCACGACGCCTGCGATGACCAATAGGGTATTCAATCGCAACACGTTCGGTACTGGTGCCGTCTTTGAAAAACACTTGCATGGCGTTAGCGATTGAGCGCTTATCAGGATCGTGATAGTCCGTACTGTAGGCTTTGTCTTCCAAAATTTCCATTTTGTCACGCAGCTCGTCAATGATTGGGTTAGCCGCGTGGAAGCTGTCTTCGTACTGCTCAGCAACAAGATTGCCAAACGCCAGAGGCACCGCCGTCATGTACTGCAGGCAATGATCACGGTCGGCGGGGTTCGCAAGCGGCCCAACTTTCGAAATGATTCGAATGGCTGATTCATGTGTAGTAATTACGATTTTCTCAATTTCGTCCAGTCGATCTTTGACGTAAGGATGAAGCTTGACAGCGGCTTCGCAGGCGGTTTGCGCATGGAACTCGGCTGGAAAACTGATCTTGAACAAGATATTTTCCATGACGTACGTGCCGTACTCACGCTGGAACTTAAATTCTCGATCGCTCTTGTTTTTCAATTCAAGGTCCGCGTTAGTCTGACTAAAACTCACCTCGTAGAAACCCCATTGAGGTGCTGATAGCACCCCCGGAATTCCCATTTCACCGCGCATGGTTATATCCGCCAGGCGAACACCCCGTGACGTCGCATCACCAGCCGCCCAGGATTTGCGTGATCCTGCGTTTGGAGCATGACGATAGGTTCGAAGCGAAGAGCCGTCGACCCAAGCTTGCGACACGGCCGCCATAATGCGTTCGCGATCGCCGCCCATCATACGAGTTACCACTGCGGCGGTCGCAACGCGTACGAGAAGAACGTGGCATAGCCCAACCCGATTAAAGCTGTTATCGAGCGCAAGCACGCCTTGAATTTCGTGTGCTTTTATCATGGCCGACAACACATCGCCCATGGTGAGCGATGCGCGACTGTTAGCGATGTTTACCTGAGACAAGTAATCGGCAACGGCAAGAATCCCTCCGAGGTTGTCGGAAGGATGGCCCCACTCAGCTGCAAGCCAGGTGTCATTAAAATCGAGCCATCGAATGATGCAACCGATATCCCATGCAGCTTTAACCGGGTCAAGACGGTAATGAGTACCAGGAACACGCGCGCCGTGAGGTACGGTAGTGCCTTCAACCAAAGGACCAAGATGCTTGGTACATTCAGGAAAGCGCAGCGCGAGCAATCCGCAACCGAGCGTATCAATGAGGCAGTTGCGCGCCGTGTCTCTTGCTTCGTCTGAACTTACGCTGTCGTCCAACACGAAGTCCGCAATATCTTGTATGACCTGATCGTAATCGGGCCGGTTGTTCATTTCTACATTTGCACTCATAGCGTTTGTTCCAATTCAAATAGGGCGGGTCAAGTAAGTCCGCTAAACAATAAACGGGTAATAGTTTGGCAGATTGTACGCGTTAAGTACGAGACCCTATCGCCGTGACTTTGCGCGGGCCAGGGCCTACGTACTCCGCGTTTGGACGAATAATTCGATTGTCGACACGCTGTTCAAACACATGTGCCGCCCAACCTGTTGTTCGCGACATGACGAATATAGGCGTAAACAATTTGCTCGGAATGCCCATGAAGTGATACGCAGAAGCGTGAAAGAAATCGGCATTGCAGAACAGTTTCTTCTCGCGCCACATGACTTCTTCACAACGTACAGACACAGGATACAACGTGGTATCGCCAACGTTGCTCGCAAGTTTCTCAGACCATTTTTTGATAATGGCATTGCGCGGATCCGACTCTGTGTAAACCGCATGACCAAAGCCCATGATCTTTTCCTTGCGCTCCAGCATGCCAAGAATTTCGCGCTCGGCTTCGTCAGGTGAAGACCACTTCTCGATAAGCGCCATAGCCGCCTCGTTAGCGCCACCGTGCAAAGGTCCACGCAGAGAGCCAATTGCAGCAGTAATGCAGCTATGAAAATCAGACAGCGTTGATGCACAAACCCGCGCGGTAAATGTTGACGCATTGAACTCATGTTCTGCGTAAAGAATGAGAGACACCTGCATAACCTGACGATGCAGGTCATTAGGTGCTTCACCGTGAAGCAGGTGCAGGAAATGCCCCGCAACGGTGTCTTCACCTGTATTCAGATCAATACGCACGCCGTCGTGACTAAATCGATACCAGTAACAAAGAATTCCCGGCAGCGTAGCAATCAGACGATCTGCTTTGTCGCGGCCTTGTGAAAAATCTGTTTCGGTTTCAAGATTTCCCAACATGGAAACACCTGTTCTGAGCACGTCCATTGGGTGGGCGTCTTTCGGAATAAGTTCCAGCACGGCTTTAAGCTCGGTGGGAATGTCCATTTGCTTTTTGAGCCTGGCTTTGTAGTCGGCTAATTGAGCAGCGTTTGGCAGCTCGCCAGTAAACAGCAGGTAGGCGACTTCTTCGAAGTCACAATTATCGGCAAGGTCATCTACTTCGTAACCGAAGTAAGTGAGACCCGAATGCCCTTGCGCGACTGTACATATAGCCGATTTACCAGCCACCTGGCCGCGTAGTCCTGCACCACCTGTCTTTTTGTCAACCACTGTCTTCTCCTGCGTTCAATTTCTCTGACATGTGTCAGATTCGGGTACTCATCGTGTTATCGAATCGAGCTTGCCTAATCGCCACCAAATAACGTATCAAGTTTTTGTTCAAACTCGTGATAGCTCAGATAATCGTAAAGTTCTTCACGCGTTTGCATAATTTCAACGACGTCGCGCTGGTGCCCGTCTTCAAGAATTGCTTTGTAAACGAGTTCCGCGCCGCGGTTCATGGCCCGGTACGCACCACAACAGTAAAGAACAATATCAACACCGACTTTGCCCAATTCAGGGGTACTGAATAAAGGGGTCTTGCCAAATTCAGTGATGTTGGCAAGAATAGGCACGCTTATGGCTCTGCGAAAACTGCGGTACTGCTCAAGTTCGTAGATCGCTTCCGGAAAAATCATATCGGCGCCCGCTTCGACATAGGCCGCTGCACGATCTTGTGCTGCAGCCATACCTTCACTCGCCAATGCATCGGTTCGCGCCATAATAACGAAACTTTCATCAATGCGACCATCGACGGCCGCCTTGATACGGTCAACCATTTCGTCTTTAGAGACAATTTCCTTACCGGGCCGATGGCCACAGCGTTTTTGCGCCACCTGATCTTCGATGTGAAGACCGGCTGCACCCGCCTTACTCATCGAACGGACTGTGCGAGCAATACTGAAAGCCCCGCCGAAACCTGTATCGGCATCCACAAGTAGCGGCAATTCAGTAACGTCGGTAATACGCCTGATATCGATGAGCACGTCGTCAAGGTTGCTGATTCCAAGGTCGGGCATGCCCAGTGAATTGGCGGCTACACCGCCACCTGACAGGTAAAGTGCTTTATGCCCTGCGCGCTCGGCCATGCGCGCCGAAAATGCTGTGATCGCACCTACAACCTGAAGAGGCTTGTGCTCAGCAACCGCGTTTCGCAGCTGCTGACCGGGTGTTGTGCGTGTTGTCATTGAGTGACTCCTGTATGTTCCTGGCAACCCGTTCGAAGGTAATCGGGGAGATAGTTATTAAACTTCAAATATTGAGATCCTACTTGGCCTCGTCTTTTGCCCGCCGTTCGATACTGCGTTCGATATTTCGCCTGGCCGCGCTAATGTGCCGGCGCATTAAAATTTCGGCCAACTCTCCGTCGCGTTCTTCAACCGCAGCAAAAATTCGTTGATGCTCAGTAAGCGCGCGGCGCGGTCGCCCTCGGTGGGCACTAAACTTGCGTCGATACAAACGCATGAGCTGGTAGTGGTCACTGCACACTGCAGTAGCCAGTAGCTGGTTACCGCATCCGACGGCTATTTGATAATGAAAATCCAGGTCGCCGTGTTGCCGAAAATACTCTCTACCGGCACGCCGTTCGATTTCTTTCTCATGGGTTTCAAGCAGTGCGCCCAGCCTATCGATTTGTGCCTGGCTCATATTCACGGCAGCAAGTCGACAGGTCATACCTTCGAGCGCTTCACGTACCTGGTACAGCTCCAGTAGCTGCTGCTCGGACAGCGCTACTACGCGCGCTCCCGCGTTGGGGGTCGTCGTCACAAGTCTCTGGGCTTCGAGCCTTCGAAGGGCATCCCGGATGGGGCCCCGACTCGTACCGTAGGTCATCGCCAATTCAGCTTCGCGAAGTTTTTGGCCTGGCGCCAGCTCACCTTCAACAATCGCTTGCTGCAATCGCTCAAGGAGCTGATCAGGGCGAGTGGGTGAACTTGATGATAGGTCGCCAGGCGGCACAAGAATCCAATATTGTTGACAAAAATGGAGGTTTTTGCTCGATGGGGACCAGATTTTGTTCTTTTTGGTGGTTTTTGTCAACAATGTGATCGTCTCGGTTTTTACCACACTGGGGCGTTAAAGAGAGATTCAACACATATTGTGGGGGCGGTTTCAGCCGCTCCCACAGTGTTGATTAGAGGCCACTTTGGCATTTAGTAGTGCCGGCACGACCAGGAGCATCGTATTACTAGCTCAACCGTTCTTCTTTTGTAGCCTGCGCTTATGCAGAAGTGGTTCGGTGTATCCACTTGGCTGTATGCCGCCTAACAAGACAATTTCACAAGCGGCCGCAAATGCGACGTTGTTGTCAAAATCGGAGCTCATTGCCGTGTAAGTCGGATCGCCAGAGTTTTGTCGATCGACCACCACAGCCATTTCTTTCATCACTTCTGTCACCTGCGCTTCGGTACACACACTATGGCGCAACCAGTTGGCTAACAGTTGGCTCGATATTCTTAAGGTAGCGCGATCTTCCATGAGACCTACGTCATTAATGTCGGGCACTTTAGAACAACCGACACCATGATCGATCCAACGAACTACGTAACCCAAAATAGACTGGCAACTGTTGCGAAGCTCCTGACTAACTTCGTCAGCCGACAGTTCGCGATTGGCTAACGGCGGCGTTAAAATATCTTGAAGCCTGGCATGATCACGAGTGATCAATTTGCGCTGCTGACTAAACACGTCGATATCATGGTAGTGCATGGCGTGCAGCGTAGCCGCCGTAGGTGATGGCACCCACGCAGTATTTGCGCCGCCCTCAAGCTGCGCGTGTTTCGTCGCAACCATTTCAGCCATTTCATCGGGCTTTGCCCACATACCTTTACCAATTTGGGCTCTACCAGGAAGTCCGCAGCGAATGCCGACATCGACGTTCCAACGCTCGTACGCGTCAATCCACGGCTCCTGTTTGATCTGGTCTTTCGGCAACATCACGCCAGCCTGCATGCTTGTGTGAATTTCATCGCCTGTACGGTCAAGAAATCCGGTGTTAATAAAAACCAGCCGATCTTTGACCGCACGGATGCACTCTTTTAAATTGACGGTTGTTCTTCGTTCTTCATCCATCACGCCCACTTTGAGTGTGTATCGAGCAAGCCCTAACATGTCCTCAACGTGCGAAAACAACAAATTGGTGAACGCCGCTTCTTCTGGTCCGTGCATTTTTGGCTTAACAATGTAAACGCTGCCCGTACGGCTATTACGCAATTTTGATTGCTGGCGAAGATCGTAAAGAGCACAGGTTGACGTAAAAATGGCGTCCATGATGCCTTCTGGAATTTCATCGCCATTTGCATCCAGTATTGCGCTATTGGTCATCAAGTGACCAACACTGCGCACAAGCAGGAGGCTGCGTCCCGACAAAACGATTTCGCTACCGTTGGCGTCAGTGTACGAACGGTCTTGCGCCAGCATCCGCTCTAGCGTGCGCTCGCCTTTTTTGAAACTCGCGGAAAGTGTTCCACGCATGAGACCAAGCCAATTGCGATAAACGCCGACCTTGTCCTGTGCGTCAACAGCAGCCACGGAATCTTCGCAATCCTGAATGGTCGTAACTGCCGACTCCAAAACCACGTCGGCAACGTGGGCATTGGCGTCTTTACCAATTGAGTGCTCATCATCGATCAGCAATTCAATGTGCAGATTGTTATTCTTAAAAAGAAGCGTTAGGCGACCATCACGGGTCGCATGACCTACAAACTGTTCTGGATTCTCAAGTATCGACTCGCCTTCATCGAAGAGCACTTCAATACTTGTGACGTCGTCGTGGTGATGTAATTTGTACATCTGCACGTCGGCATGGCTGCCTTGCTTAAGCGGAACAGCGCGATCCAAAAATGCAGCCGCATACGCAATGACTGCACGGCCGCGTTTCGGATTGTAGCCACCGCTTCGTGTTTTGCCGTTGTCTTCATCAATGACGTCGGAACCGTATAAGGCGTCGTACAAACTACCCCACCGCGCATTGGCCGCATTAAGTGCAAAGCGGGCGTTACTGACAGGCACGACCAGCTGTGGTCCGGCAATGGATGCAATCGCAGGGTCCACGTTAATAGTGCGTATTGCGAATTCATCGCCCTCGTCGGCCAGGTAACCGATGTCACGAAGCATGCCGAGGTAACTGTCAAAGTTCCAGGGCTGGCCTCGATGCTTGTCGTGCCACTGATCTATGGCTCGTTGCAGGGAATCGCGCTTATCAAGCAAACGACGATTCTGAGGGCTAAGCTCGTTCAGGATGCGCTCTACACCAGCCCAGTATTCGCTCGCTTTGAATTCAAGGTCTGGCAGCAGCTCCTGCTCTACAAACGACTTGAGTGACGCCTCAACTTTCAGCGCGCCGATTTTAATATAGTTCGGCGTGGAAGACTGGCTCATGTATAGCTCCTGAAACAATTCAACACAAGCTGCAGCCTGTTTGCTGCAGCGATGCCGATTGTACAGGTTGACGCGCTCTTGTGGACTGTGCTATTGAAAAATTAACCAATGTTCAAGAAACCTTCCCACCCAGGTCGAACAGTTAATCTATTTACCCCCTAGTGGCTGACTCTAATCAGGGCAACAACCACAACGGCGCCAGCACCTTTTGATCCGGCATTATATTGATCTGTAGCCATTTCGGAACAGGAACGGTCGGCTGGACGGATCAGCAGTGGATTAACGTCGAGTTCTCCAAGTTTGTGTAAATTGGCCTGGGCATAACCCGCTATAGACATTATGGCATCAACCGCCGCGGTCAGGTCGGCCACTTTACGCCCTCGGAACCCCGTAAACAGACGCCCTATGCGCAGCGACAGAAGCGCGACTTCTATCTGCTGTCGCGTCGCAGGCAGTAGCAACTGCAGCGTATCCTGCATCAGCTCAACCTGGGTTCCTCCGGCAGGCAATACGGCAACGTCGAGCATTCGCATCGGTCCGGCATCTGAACCGTTTTTGCTTTCTTCAGAAGAAACACTCAGGCGCCTGTCATGTTCAGTCAAAAGCAAACCTGCGCCCCAGCTCCGACCTTTTAATGCACATAGAATTCCGACCAGATTCTGATCGCGAATACGCTCCAAATCACGAATTTCCCAGGCTCCCGATTGGGCGTCGGACTGCGACGCAATTTTTCGATGAGTTCCTCGGTAAGTTCAGGCACATCCATCAACTTGGTCCACGGCCAGGCAAGTGCAGGTCTAAATTGGCGGATAAAGTGAGCCATGCCTTCTTCACCACCCGCGAGTCGATAGGTCTCAAACAAACCCATTTGCGCCCAACGTAAGCCGAACCC
>QIGP01000371.1:8860-10230 GCA_003228965.1 Gammaproteobacteria bacterium | reverse complement strand
GTATCAGTTTCCTTGAGTCGAGCCTGCATGTCGTACTGTTCCGGATCCTGCAAATCTAGATCGTAGTCGAGTGGTCGCCGCTTGGCGGCCACCAAAAAATTCTTGGCCGTGTTAATCGCTATGCGGTAGAGCCAGGTGTAAAACGCGCTGTCTCCGCGAAACTTGGGCAACGCCTTGTACGCTTTGATGAACGCTTCCTGGGTGATGTCGAGTGCTTCAGCCTGGTCCCGCACGTAGCGCATAACCAAATTGACAATTTTGTGCTGATATTTGAGCACCAATATGTCGAAAGCCTTCTTGTCGCCCTGTTGTACCCGCTCTACCAGCAACTGGTCGTTGGCGCGTTCACTCATGCGCTAACACCGGTGTTCGCAGCAACCCTACTGCCACCACGGTAGACCCGCTGCTTGGGTAAAAGTTCGAAGCTTGTGGGTTTATTTTTGGGTGCACTCTTGGATCCACTGGTAATCATTATTTTCAGTTGTTTTTACGACGGCGACAAAGCACGAAGTGACTCGTAGTATAGCGCTACATGAAGGCTAATTGACGTAACAAATGACGATAAAACTGGCGCTGATGATATCGGTAAAAAACCAAGATTTCCAGAGGCTTGGCGCTCCCGTCAACCAGCGTTAACAGGATACATCCTGGAACTCTCACACTACGACAACAGGTGTACCGTTGCGGCGCCTCCGCGTCTTCTGTGGCCTGCCGCTGTGTGACAACACTTTCTGGCACATCGTTCACCTGATGAGCGATAAATAAGTGCGCAGCGCAATCGTCATCAACAAGCTCATCGGCCGGGCTCTCACTGGGCCATCTACGAGAACATTCGTTGACATAGAACAGCCCATTTTGATCAACACGCAGCTCAAGTTGCGCAGCCCCATCAAGGCGCCTGTGCATCGTTTTCCACGAGCGCGCGACCAATACGAGCAACAAAACGGTGAGATCAGGCGTCACCTGGAGCCAAAACAGACTCAGACCAACCCACAGATGCAGCAGATCAAGAAGTAGAACAACGGTAGCCGGAACGGCTAACGAACAGGTATTAGCGTTGTCGCATTTTTGCCAGGACATGCTCAGTGGTGCTGTCGTCGGCAATTTCTTGGTTAAGAATCAGGGCTAGAAGCTGAGGGTCGGGCAACTCAAGCAACCGCTCAAAGGCCGCGCGCTCGTCAGGCGTGGCCGTCGAATAGTGTTCATTCAAAAAGCTTTCAGTCACCTGATCAAGTTCTCGCATGCCCCGCCGGCACCGCCACCTGAGCTTGCCTGTTTCAGCTTTCAGCTCCACGTAAATTGGCCTTCAATACACTGTACAACGCAGTCAGGATACCAAGCCACGCGCAACACTTAGTGCCCGCGAGCAC
>QIGP01000371.1:0-8847 GCA_003228965.1 Gammaproteobacteria bacterium | reverse complement strand
CTGATCAGTTTTTTTGTTTCGGCAATTGCTTTGGCAGGATTCAATCCTTTGGGACACGTATTCGTACAGTTCATAATGGTGTGGCAACGGTACAAACGGAACGGGTCTTCCAAATTATCGAGACGGTCTCCGGTCGCTTCGTCGCGCGTATCCACAATCCAGCGATACGCCTGCAACAAGATCGCAGGGCCAAGATACCGGTCGCTGCTCCACCAATAGCTTGGGCAACTGGTCGAACAACACGCACATAAAATACACGCAGAAGGCTCGTCGATGAGCTGCTGGTCTTCTTTGGACTGAAAGCGCTCGCGATCAGGTGGCGCAGGTGTGTCCGACTGCAACCACGGCTTAATGGAGGCGTACTGCGCATAGAAATGCGTCATGTCCGGCACCAGGTCTTTTATCACGCGCATGTGAGGCAACGGATAAATTTTAATATCGCCTTTAATTTCGTCAAGGTCTTTGGTACAGGCCAGCGTGTTCACGCCGTCGATATTCATGGCACATGAACCGCATATACCCTCTCGGCACGAGCGCCGAAACGTCAGTGAAGAATCGACGTCATTCTTAATATTGATCAGAGCGTCGAGCACCATCGGCCCGCATTTATCCAAATCAATTTCGTACGAATCAATGCGGGGGTTAGCACCACTGTCGGGGTCGTAACGATAGACACGGAACGTGCGCACGCGACCTTGTGACGTTGCAGGGTAAGTAGTGCCCTTCGTGACGCGGGAATTTACAGGTAGGCGAAATTCAGCCATGGGTTTACCTCATTAACCAATCGGTTGTTTAGTACACACGTGCTTTTGGTGGAATGGTATCGACTTCATCGGTATCGGTTTCCAGGTGCACCGGTCTGTAATCAAAACGCACTTTTCCAGCCACATCGACCCAGGACAGAGTGTGCTTCATCCAGTTCTCGTCGTCTCGATCCGGATAGTCTTCGCGAGCCTGAGCGCCGCGACTTTCTTTGCGGTTGGCTGCAGAGTTTACCGTGGCTGTCGCCTGACCAAGCAAGTTGTCCAGTTCCAGGGTTTCGATAAGATCGGTATTCCAGATCATTGAGCGATCGGAAACTTTGACGTCTGCAAAACGCTCGAAGACATCTCCCATCTTTGCGACGCCCTCGTCCAAAGACTCCTGCGTGCGAAATACAGCAGCATGGTTTTGCATCGTTTTTTGCATCTCAAGACGTATTTCGGAAGTTGCTGAGCCACCTTTTGCGTGACGCAGCTTGTCCAGTCGAGCCACCGCTTCCGAGCCTGCATTTGGAGCAAGCTCACGATGGCGCTGATTGGGCTTGACCGTATCCTTACAATGGCGTGCTGCTGCACGACCAAACACGACAAGGTCAAGCAGCGAGTTGGACCCGAGTCGGTTGGAGCCGTGAACAGAAACACACGCCGCTTCTCCAACGGCCATTAGACCAGGTACCACACTGTCGGGATTGCCGTCGCGCGAAGTTACAACGTCGCCGTTGTACAGCGTGGGTATACCACCCATGTTGTAGTGCACCGTGGGTAGAACAGGAATCGGTGCCTTGGACACGTCAACGCCTGAGAAAATTTTGGCTGTTTCGGCAATACCCGGTAGGCGCTCGCTAATAACGTCGGGACCGAGATGTTCGAGATGCAGGTAGATGTGATCTTTTTCGTCACCAACTCCCCGCCCCTCGCGAATTTCCATGGTCATGGCTCGACTCACAACGTCTCGCGATGCCAGGTCTTTCGCATTGGGTGCGTAGCGCTCCATGAATCGTTCGTTTTCGGAATTCTTAAGAATGCCGCCTTCGCCGCGCACGCCTTCGGTAATAAGGCAACCTGCACCGTAAATACCAGTTGGGTGAAACTGTACAAACTCCATGTCCTGTAGCGGCAGTCCGGCGCGCATGACCATAGCGTTGCCGTCACCTGTGCAGGTGTGAGCTGACGTACACGAGAAGTACGCCCGGCCGTATCCGCCAGTGGCAAGAATTACTTTGTGTGCACGGTAACGATGGAGTGTGCCGTCGGCCATGTTCATGGCGACAACGCCACGGCATTCGCCGTTTTCCATAATCAGGTCAATGGCGAAGAACTCGATGTGAAACTCAGCACTATTTTTCAGACTTTGTTGATATAGCGTATGCAACATGGCGTGCCCGGTGCGGTCAGCCGCAGCGCAGGTACGCTCAGCAGTACCCTCGCCATAATGCGTCGTCATGCCGCCAAACGGACGCTGGTAAATACGCCCCTCTTCGGTACGCGAAAACGGCACGCCATAGTGCTCAAGTTCAATCACCGCGGACGGTGCTTCGCGACACATGTAGGCAATGGCGTCCTGGTCGCCGAGCCAGTCAGACCCTTTGACAGTGTCGTACATGTGCCAGCGCCAATCGTCTTCGCCCATGTTTCCAAGTGCCGCACTGATACCGCCTTGAGCCGCCACAGTGTGACTGCGAGTAGGAAACACCTTGGTGATGCACACAGTGCTCAGGCCAGCTTCAGCAAGCCCGAGAGTTGCACGCAAGCCTGCGCCACCTGCGCCAACAACGACCACGTCGTAGGTGTGGTCAACAAATTCGTAACTACTGGACATGGGTTAGGCCCCGAATGCGAGTTTAAGTACTGAGAACACCCCGATCACCGCTACGATGAGGTGTAGAAATTTTTGCATCATGAGTGCGCCAATGCGCGAGCTGCCTTCGGCAGCGTAGTCTTCTATGACGACCTGGACTCCGAGCTGTGAGTGGTAAAGCACCACCAGTAGCGTAGCGATCAACATCATGGCGTTGAACGGGCTACTGGCCCAGGCCGACAGATTAGCGTAGTTGGTAGCGCCTGAGTGAGCAAGCCGGGCCAACGACAAAATTAACCACAAGCCAAGCGGTAACAGTGCGACAGCACTCATGCGCTGACTCCACCAATGGTGTGAACCAGACTTGGCAGAACCCAACCCTTTTACGCGACCGAGAGGTGTTTTACGACTCATGCGACACCTCCGAGCATGGCGTAGACAAAAACGCTCGCTGACAATACAAGCGACGCGATAACCACAGCCCAACCGCTGCGATAGGTGGACTCGATGGTGAGTCCCTTGCCCATATCCCAGAACAGGTGGCGCACGCCGTTACAAAGGTGATAGAAAAAACTAAACATACCGCCGAGCATGATCAGCTGAACAAAAGTATTTCCCGTGAGTGTTTGGGCCCTGGCAAATGAGGCCGGACCGGAAGACAGCGCGGCAATCCAAAGTACCAGTAGCAATACGCTCAGGCTCAGTACAATGCCCGTGCCACGATGAACAATCGACAGCACTGAAGTTAACTGCGGTCGGTATACCGACATGTGAGGGGATAACGGGCGGTTGTCCGTCATAAGCTTGCTCCGGGTAATTTCCGTTGCTTCGAAATCGAAACGTACGGTAAATAGTGTGAGTAACAAGTGATAGTCATTGAAGGTTAGATTGCAGTGTTCAGGCTCGGGTCGGTCTTGCATAACAATCGATCTAAAGTCGGTGCATTCAAAAGTCGATGCAGCGACCGCCTTTTTCCCAGTCGCCATAGCGCACAGGGTCGGGACCGTCACGACCGCCAACTTCAACGGTTTTACTCATTGTATTTTGCGACGGTTCGGCCTTGCCCTTGATCGTTTTCGATGCATTTTCCTCGTCGGACACATTAACCGACGAAGCTGAGGGTTGTTCTGACTTGTTTTCAGGCATAAGAGAGTGACCCTATACTGTCTATCTTGCAAATCGTGTATTTTGATGACTTAGGTCACGATTAGCAATTGCCTAACTCCTTAATTTGTGTAAATTTAACTACGTCGCCCGCCAACCCTACGGACATCACCCACGACAATGACATCTCTGGATTTTACCGCCGACCCGATTCCTTCCTTGAACACGATCGGACACAGTTTCGGCGCACTCGAAGCCCGCGACAGCACAGACGTGCAACCGCTTGGATACGCCTGTTTACGCGTCGAAGGTGAAGATGCTGCTGTCTTTCTGCAAGGCCAAATGACGGCCGAAATAGCCACGCAAACTGTCGGTCAGTGCCGAGTAACGGCGCTGTGCAATCCAAAAGGCCGGGTTATCGCCTCCATGGATATTGCCAGGTTTAGCGACAACATTTTTGCACTGATTCTGGCCAATCGCCTTTTGGAGGCGGTCAAAACCACGCTTTCGCGCTATATCATGCGCTCTAAAGTGAACATTACTCCCTGGCCTGACCAGTCATTAGTCTGTTTGGTGCACATAGAACAAGCCCCGGCAGTGGGCACATGCGAGCTCGATGAAGCTGGCTCGTTCAGATGTCACCCGGCCTGGTTACCTGCAAGCTCACCTGACTGGGTACTAAGCAATTCTGCAGCCGACTTTAGCCCGCCTTCTGGTGACAGCGACGACGATCTCAGCTGGGCACACGCACACGTTCTGTTCGGCATTGCACCTCCCAAGCCTGCAACCGAGCTACAACACATTCCACAAATGCTGAACCTTGATGCACTGGACGGCATTAGCATGACCAAAGGCTGCTACACAGGACAGGAAATTATTGCGCGTGTACACCACCGCGGCAGCGTGAAAAGACGCCTGCGCCGCTTTGTTGTGACTACGGCTGCAAAGATTGAACCCGGAGACGTTGTCGAAACTTCGTCAGGGAGCAACGCCGGAATGGTGGTGGAAGTGGCTACCGACGATCACAATCACGTGGGCGTACTAGCGGTGATAAAAGAAAGCGACTTCGCGTCGGATAGCGTACTCACTAGTAGTGGCGCAACACTTGAACATTGGCCAATACCCTACCCGATTTGAACAAGCTTACTCAATAGGGTTTCTAGCAGCACGTCGTCATTGCGAGCCCGAAGGGCGTGGCAATCTTCGGACGCTACTGCTGCGTAACTAATTGAGTGCGCCGCAACCTGACGGAGATTGCCACACCCGCTTTGCGGGTTCGCAATGACGAGGTAAGGGGTTACGTCATTGTAATGACGGGGTAAGGGGTTACGTCATTGCGAGTCCGAAGGGCGTGGCAATCCCTCAACGCTACTGCTGCTTAACTAATTGAGTGCGCCGCAACCTGACGGAGATTGCCACACCCGCAGTCTGCGGGTACGCAATGACGGGGGTGCTTACTAGCCGAAATTCTCCGGTCGCATGTGCGGAAACAGTAGCACGTCACGAATAGATGCCACGTTGGCAAACAGCATAATAGTCCGGTCAATACCAATACCCAGGCCGGCGGTCGGAGGAAGACCGTACTCCAGCGCCCGCATGTAGTCGTGATCGTAAGGCATCGCTTCGTCGTCGCCTGCGTCTTTGCTGCGTATCTGTTCAGCAAAGCGTTCCGCCTGGTCTTCCGAGTCGTTGAGCTCCGAGAAGCCGTTGGCAAGCTCTCTTCCTGTGACAAAGAATTCAAAGCGATCGGTGATAAACGGGTCGTCGTCGTTACGTCGCGATAGCGGCGACACTTCCGTCGGGTAGTGCGTGATAAAAGTCGGAGCCATCAACTGTTCTTCCGCCGTTTTGTCAAAAATTTCGATTTGCAGCTTGCCTTCGCCGTGGTGTGGCTCAACCGGAATGTGGAGCTGCTCACACAAACCCACCAGGTAGTCACGCTCGCGCAGGCGGCTTGCGTCGATATTGTCGTTGTAACGAACAATGGCCTGTTCAATACTCAAACGCTCAAACGCCGGAGCAAAATCGATCGTGTCGCCCTGATACTCGATTTGTTGGCCGTTACACAACGTATCGGCGAGTCCGCGAAACAGTGTTTCAACCAGGTTCATCAAATCGTTGAAATCCGCGTAGGCCCAGTACAGCTCAAGCATCGTGAATTCTGGATTGTGACGCGTCGACAGACCTTCGTTGCGGAAATTGCGGTTGATCTCGTAGACACGCTCAATGCCACCCACGACCAGGCGCTTCAAAAACAGCTCCGGAGCGACTCGTAAAAACAACGGCATATCGAGTGCGTTGTGATGAGTGATAAACGGTTTTGCCGCGGCGCCCCCTGCAATGGTATGCATCATCGGCGTTTCCACTTCGATGAAACCCAGCGACTCCAAAAACGAGCGAGTGTGCGTAATCAAACGGCTGCGCATGGTAAACACCGCGCGACTATCGTCGTTCATAATGAGGTCGACGTAGCGTTGTCGGTAGCGAAGCTCGGTATCGTTCATGCCGTGATATTTTTCAGGCAGTGGTCGCAAAGACTTGGTGAGCAAGCGTAGCTCAGTCACGTTAACCGTGAGCTCGCCAGTCTTGGTTTGGAACAACGTACCGGTAGCGCCAACGATGTCGCCAATGTCCCAGTGCTTGAACTTCTCGTACACGTCTTCGTCAAGTTTCTTCGGCGTGGCGAAAATTTGAATGCGGCCGCTACCGTCTTTTATTTCGGCGAAACTACTCTTACCCATGACACGCTTTGCCATCATGCGACCAGCGATATGCACTTCGACACCTAGTTCTGCGAGCGCTTCTTTACTGTGCTCGTCGTATGTAGCGTGTAACTGTCGCGCTACGGAGTCACGTCGAAAGTCATTGGGATAGGCATTCCCCTGTTCTCTTAGATCGTTTAGTTTCTTACGGCGTTCGGCAATTAGACGGTTTTCTTCAGGTGCGGTCATTTTAATTCACTAGTTTTAAATAAATAAAAGTCAGGTGTTCTATACGTTGTTCCACGAAACACAGCCATCGGCCATGCCTAGCCTGCACTCATGAATAATGCAGGCTAGAGTCCGTGCTTGAGACTCGCTTCAATAAATTTATCGAGATCGCCGTCGAGCACAGCCTGAGTGTTACCGGTTTCAACCCCGGTACGCAAATCTTTGATGCGCGACTGATCGAGTACGTACGAACGGATTTGGCTGCCCCAAGCAATGTCAGACTTGGAATCTTCCACCTGCTGCGCTTGCGAGTTACGCTGCTGTATTTCGCGTTCGTAGAGCTTGGCCTTTAACTGCTTCATGGCCGTCGCTTTGTTTTTGTGCTGAGAGCGGTCGTTTTGACACTGAACCACCGTGCCGGTGGGTTCGTGCGTAATACGCACGGCCGACTCGGTGCGGTTGACGTGCTGACCGCCCGCTCCGCTTGCGCGATAAACGTCGATACGCAAATCGGCCGGATTTATCTCGATGTCGATATCGTCATCGACCTCAGGGGATACAAAGACGGCGGCAAACGAAGTATGGCGACGGCTGCCTGAATCGAAGGGCGATTTGCGGACCAGTCGGTGAACACCTGTTTCGGTGCGCAGCCAGCCAAAGGCGTAGTCACCTTCTACACGAATGGTTGCGCTTTTGATTCCCGCCACATCACCCGCAGACGCTTCGATGAGCTCGGTTTTGAATTCGTGCTGTTCGCACCACCGCAAGTACATACGCAGTAACATTTCGGCCCAGTCCTGGGCCTCAGTACCTCCCGAACCACTTTGAATGTCGACAAAGGCAGAGCTTGGGTCCATTTCGCCCGAAAACATTCGCTGAAACTCAAGCTTCTCCAGCTGCGCCTCCATGACCACACAATCTCGTTCGATTTCAGCCACGGTATCGGCGTCGTTTTCCTCGACAGCCAAATCCAACAGTTCAGCGGCATCAATCAGCCTGGAATCCAGAGATACAACAGTTTCGACGATGGCGGCAAGGTGGGAGCGCTCTCGACCTAACTCCTGGGCCCGAGCCTGGTCATTCCATACTTCGGGGACTTCGAGCTCTCGCACGACTTCGGTCAAACGTTCCTGCTTGGTCTCGACGTCAAAGGTACCCCCTCAGCGCGAGAGTGCGCTCAGTCAGGTCCTTGATGGACAGTTTCAGTGAATTGGTTTCGAGGCTCATTATCGGTTTGTGTCGCACTGCAAACTTACAAGTGATAAACGCGTAACATTCTTTTTGGGCGCGCAATGGTAACATGCAGTTTGGTCACAGGATACGCTCAAATGCCCCGACACACCCCCCCACAAACTCCCCCTATGCGTGCTTTTCTAGGCGCTTTTATCGCAACCGCGTTACTCGCCGCGTCACCCTGGGCGCTGGCCGCCAGCGACAACGACGGCGACGGGGTGAATAATCGAAGTGACCAGTGCCCTGGTTCCAACCCAGGAACCAATGTCGATAGTCGCGGCTGCGAGTTCGACGGCGACGGCGACGGTGTGGTTAACCACTACGACCAGTGCGCCGACAGCACAACCGGCGTAGCCGTCAACATTAATGGTTGCGCCCACGACAGCGATAAAGACAAAGTTGTCGACTTCCGGGATTCCTGCCCTAACACCAACGCAGGCGTCAACGTCGACGCCACTGGCTGTCCGCTAGGCGATCGGCTAAGCCTTCCAGGGCTGCAGTTTGCCAAGGGCTCATCAACCTTAAACCGTCGCGCAAAAGTTGTACTAGACCGGGCTGCAAACACGCTCGAGAAATATCCTGCCCTTACCATTGAAGTCGCAGGCTATACCGACAGTCAGGGCGACGCTGGCCGCAACCGCGAGCTTAGCCAGCAGCGCGCCGATGCTGTCCGTGCTTATTTACAAAAAATTGGTATCGGCCGCGCTCGTTTAAGCGCTCGTGGTTACGGCGAAAAGGACCCAATAGCGAGCAACAATTCAGCCGCCGGACGCGCCATTAATCGACGGGTAATCCTGAAGCTCAGCACTCGATAGGAAAGCCTTGCGTGCGCATAGCGCCCGCCGGTTTAGCGGGATTCAGGCAACAGCATTGCCAATGCTGGCCCAAAGGGCGCGGCAATCTCTTCACGTAACGTGACGTAACCGATTGAATTCGCTGCAACCTGGCGGAGATTGCCACACCCGCGGTCTGCGGATTCGCAATGACGGGTTTAAGATTGCCGCACCCGCTTCGCGGGTTC
>QIGP01000195.1 GCA_003228965.1 Gammaproteobacteria bacterium | reverse complement strand
GGTCTGCGTTTTGCCATTCGTGAAGGCGGCCGTACTGTAGGTGCGGGTGTGGTTGCGAAAATCCTGGCTTAAAGACAGGTTGCGTAACAACCGGACGAGTTAAAAGATTCATTAATTAAAGACTGTCGACATAACTCGGCTCTTGTAAGATCAAAGACTAAAGAGAAAGACTATGGCTACTAATCAAAGCATCCGAATCCGTTTGAAGGCATTCGACCACCGCCTGATCGACTCGTCAGCTCGCGAAATCGTGGAAACCGCGAAACGCACGGGCGCACAGGTGAAGGGCCCGGTGCCGCTGCCGACCAAAATGGAACGGTTTACCATCCTGATTTCGCCTCACGTCAATAAAGACGCGCGAGACCAGTACGAGCTCCGTACCCACAAGCGTTTAATGGATATTGTGGACCCAACGGACAAGACGGTAGACGCCCTGATGAAGCTGGAATTGCCAGCTGGGGTCGATGTACAAATTAAACTAAATTAGATTGAATTAATGGTAGAAAGTAGCCTATAATGGGCGGCTTGATGGCCCGGTACAGTTAATTTTGTACCGGGCCTTCAGTTACAAAGGCTTAAAAACTTGCGTAACACCCCGGAATACTTGAATTTTTAGGGCAAGATTAAGTACCTCGATGTACTTGGCAGCCCGGAACAGCATCAACCAATCGAAGCTGGTGCGGTGATAATGAGGTGAGACAATGACGATTGGTGTAGTTGGCCGCAAATGCGGCATGACTCGTGTGTTTATGGAAGACGGTCGCTCAGTGCCGGTGACCGTAATTGAGGCGTTGCCCAACCGAGTTACACAAATCAAATCTACGGAGTCCGACGGCTACCGTGCACTGCAAGTGTCTACCGGCACACGCAGAGCCTCCCGTGTAACTAAAGCTCAGGCTGGTCACTTCAGTAAAGCAAAGACCGAAGCCGGACGTGGTATGTGGGAATTCCGATTGAACGACGAAGAAGGTACCGACATTGAGTTGGGTTCCTCGCTGACTGTCGACATGTTCGTAGAAGGCCAGGCCATCGATGTTACCGGCACCACCATCGGTAAAGGTTTTGCCGGTGTGGTGAAGCGCCACAATTTCTCCATGCAAGACGCCACTCACGGTAATTCGCTGTCGCATAGAGCGCCGGGTTCTATCGGTATGTGTCAAACACCAGGTCGTGTTTTCAAAGGCAAGAAAATGTCTGGACACATGGGTAACGTTCGCCGCACTCAACCTAACCTTGAAGTCGTTCGCGTAGACGCAGAGCGCAACTTGTTACTGGTTAAGGGCTCTGTGCCTGGCTCAAAAGGTGGAGACGTTATCGTCAAGCCTTCTACACGGGCTAAAGGATAACCAACATGGCTATGCAAATTAACAGCCACGGCGGCGGCGCCGTTGAGGTGTCTGAAGTTACTTTCGGGCGTGAATATAACGAAGCTCTGGTGCATCAGGTCGTAACGGCGTATCTCGCCACCGGCCGTAGCGGTACTAAAGCCCAACGCAATCGTTCTGCCGTTCGCGGTGGTGGCAAGAAGCCCTGGCGCCAAAAAGGCACCGGTCGAGCTCGTGCCGGTACTATCCGTAGCCCAATTTGGGTTGGTGGTGGTCGAACGTTTGCAGCTGCACCGCGCAGCCACAAACAAAAAGTGAACCGCAAAATGTACCGCGGAGCCATGCAGGTCATCCTGTCTGAGCTGGTACGTCAAGAACGCTTTGTACTGGTTGACGAGTTCGCAATCGAAGCTCCTAAAACCCGCATGTTGGTGGACAAGCTTGCTGGCATGAACGTGCCCGATTGTCTCATTGTGCTGGAAGGCTACGACGAAAACGTTTATCTGGCGTCACGTAACTTGCCTAACGTTAGTGTGCTGGAGGCCAGCGCCGTCGATCCGGTTAGCTTGCTGCGTTACGAAAACGTAATGATGAGCGTCGCTGCTGTGCGTCGCCTCGAGGAGAAATGGGGATGAATGCAGAACGATTGGCTACTGTGTTGGTTGGTCCACACATCTCTGAGAAGAGCACTATACTCAGCGAAACTAAAAACCAGTTTGTATTTAAAGTACGAACCGACGCGAACAAATCTGAAATCCGCAAAGCGGTTGAGATGATGTTCGAAGTTAAAGTCGAGTCCGTTCAGGTGTTAAACGTCCAGGGCAAGAAAAAACGTTTTAAAGCAATGCTTGGTAAACGTGCTGACTGGAAAAAAGCTTACGTCCGTTTGGCCGAAGGCGACACCATCGATTTTATTGGCGCGGAATAATTCCCGCAGCTTTGAGACAGAGTTAAAGGCGAAGTAAGATGGCACTACAAAAGGCCAAACCAACATCACCAGGACGCCGCTTTCAGGTTCGAGTTCTTAAACCCGAGCTTCATAAAGGCAAACCTTTTGGTCCTCTTCTTGAGAAAAAGACCAAAACGGGCGGTCGTAATAACGCTGGTCGTATAACCAAGCGCCATACAGGCGGTGGTCACAAGCAGCGTTACCGTGTAATTGATTTTAAGCGCGACAAAGATGGCATTCCGGCGAAAGTGGAACGTATTGAGTACGATCCAAACCGTAGTGCTCACATTGCTTTGTTGTTGTACTCGGACGGTGAACGTCGCTACATCATTGCGCCTAAGGGTGTGAGTGCTGGTGCGTCTTTGGAATCAGGTAGCGAAGTTGCAATCAAGATGGGCAATAACATGCCTCTTCGTAACATCCCGCTGGGTTCTTTGGTTCACTGCGTTGAAATGAAGCCAGGTAAAGGCGCCCAAATGGTGCGTACTGCTGGTGGTTCAGCACAGCTCGCAGCGCGCGAAGGCAGTTATGCCACGTTGCGTTTGCGCTCAGGCGAAATGCGAAAAGTCCACATTGACTGCCGTGCGACGTTGGGTGAAGTTGGAAACTCCGAACATTCACTGCAGAAGTTGGGTAAAGCCGGTGCCAAACGCTGGCGCGGCGTGCGACCAACTGTTCGCGGTGTTGCTATGAACCCGGTCGATCACCCGCACGGTGGTGGCGAAGGTCGTACATCAGGTGGCCGTCATCCAGTGACACCTTGGGGTGTGCCGACTAAAGGTTTTAAAACTCGTAAGAACAAGCGTACCGACAGTATGATTGTCCGTCGTCGTTCTAAGAAAAAATAGTTTGAGAGGTTACTGAAGTGCCACGTTCCGTAAGAAAAGGGCCGTTTATCGATCTTCATCTGATGAAGAAAGTTGAAACAGCTAGCGCAAACAACGACCGCCGACCCATTAAAACCTGGTCGCGCCGTTCAATGATTCTGCCTGACATGGTCGGTCTTACGATCGCCGTGCACAACGGTCGCGCCCATGTTCCGGTTCTGATTTCAGAGAATATGGTGGGTCACAAGCTGGGCGAGTTCGCAATTACGCGTACTTACAAGTCGCACTCTGGCGACAAAAAGTCCAAGTAGGAGTTTGAATAATGAAAGTGTCTGCTAAATTGCGGTACGCGCGAATTTCCCCTCAGAAAATTCGCCTGATTGCGGACCAGGTTCGCGGTAAGTCTGTGGCTGAAGCCGATCAGACTCTGGCTTTTATGCCTAAGAAAGGCGCGAAGATTTTACGCAAGATTTTGAACTCAGCGATTGCCAACGCCGAACATAACAACGGCGCTGACATAGACGAGCTTAAAATCTCATCAGTGATGGTTGACGAAGCTCCACGTTTTCGTCGTTGGGAAGCCCGCGCTAAAGGTAACGGCAACCGAATCATCAAACGTAACAGCCATATCACTCTGCAAGTTGCAGACGAGTAAGAGAGCAGTATTCAATGGGTCAAAAAGTACATCCAATTGGCATTCGCCTCGGTATTACCAAAGACTGGTCGTCTAAATGGTACGCCGACAGCCAAACGTTTCCTAAATACGTTACCACCGATCACAAGGTTCGAACGTTTCTTAAAAAGAAACTGGCGCAAGCTTCGGTGAGTCGTATTCAGATTGAGCGTCCTGCTAAGAAAGCACACATCACTGTGCACACAGCGCGCCCAGGTATCGTGATTGGTAAGAAAGGCGAAGACATTGAGAAGCTGCGCCAAGAAGTTTCGAAATTAATGGAATTGCCGCTAGGCGATATCCGCATCAACATTGCGGAAATTCGTAAGCCTGAGTTGGACGCTACACTGGTTGCTGAAGGCATTGCCCAGCAGCTAGAGCGCCGCATCATGTTCCGACGTGCCATGAAACGTGCTGTGACCAATACCATGCGTCTCGGTGCAGGTGGCATCAAAGTTAAAGTTGGCGGCCGCTTGAACGGTGCAGAAATTGCCCGCTCTGAGTGGTATCGCGAAGGCCGAGTGCCTTTGCACACGCTGCGAGCTGACATCGATTACGGTGTAGCCGAAGCACTTACGACCTACGGCATTATTGGTGTCAAAGTCTGGATTTTCAAAGGTGAGATTTTCGATAAGGCCGACGCCAAAACCGAAACCACTGAAACACCGGCTGCGCGTTAGGCCCGCGTAAGACAGGAGAGCAAGATGCTACAGCCAAAAAGAACTAAATTTCGCAAACAAATGAAGGGCAAAAACCGCGGTTTAGCCCAGCGCGGCAGCAGCGTATCGTTTGGTGAGTATGGCCTCAAAGCCACCGCCCGCGGTCGCATCACTGCACGCCAAATCGAAGCGGCACGTCGTGCCATGACGCGTCACGTTAAACGTGGCGGCAAAATCTGGATTCGAATTTTTCCAGACAAGCCAATTACGAAGAAACCTCTTGAGGTGCGTCAGGGAAAAGGTAAAGGGAACGTGGAGTACTGGGTAGCCCAGATCCAGCCCGGCCGTATGTTGTATGAAATGGAAGGGGTTGACGAGACTATCGCACGCGAGGCGTTTCGCCTGGCTGCTGCCAAGCTCCCAATCGCGACCGCATTTGTTTCTCGGCAGGTGGTGTAATGAAAGCAAGTGAATTGAGAGAGAGTTCGGTTGCCGAACTCAATGACGAACTGGTTAAGCTCCGTAAGGAGCAGTTCAGTCTGCGTATGCAGGATGCGACTGGCCAACTCACAACTTCAGGTCGGTTTCGTAAAGTGCGCAAAGATATCGCGCGCGTTAAAACGATCCTGACCGAAAAACGTTAAACACGAGCAAATGGCAATGACTGAACAAACTGCAACTACTCAAATTAAACGCACCGTGACCGGCAAAGTGGTCAGCGACAAAATGGATAAATCCATTACTGTTGCGATCGAGCGCAAGGTAAAGCACCCGATGTACGGTAAGTACATAAGTCGCACTACCAAGCTCATGGCGCATGACGAAAATAACGAAGCCAAAGCCGGTGACACCGTATCTTTGTCTGAATGTCGCCCACGTTCCAAGCGTAAAGCCTGGGAACTTGTAAGCGTCCTCGAACAGGCGCGTGTGCGCTAGCACTGCGTTAAGCATTAACTTTTAAGAATTGGATAAGTAGCCATGATTCAGATGCAAACTATATTGACTGCCGCCGACAACAGCGGTGCTCGACGTGTGATGTGCATCAAGGTGCTCGGCGGGTCGAAGCGACGTTACGCAAACGTTGGCGACGTGATAAAAGTCAGCATTAAGGACGCGATACCTCGCGGTAAGGTAAAGAAAGGCGAGATCTATAACGCCGTTGTCGTACGGACCCGTAAAGGTGTGCGCCGTCCAGACGGTCAATTGATTCGCTTCGATGGTAACGCGGCTGTTCTTTTGAACGCTCGCCTCGAGCCCATCGGTACACGTATTTTTGGCCCCGTGACTCGTGAGTTACGCGGCAGCAAGTTTATGAAGATTGTTTCTCTTGCGCCCGAAGTGCTTTAAGCGCTCAGCCTAAAGACATAAGAGCCCAGGATAAGGATTGCAGTAATGAATAAGATTAGAACAGGCGACCCCGTCATTGTAATCACCGGTCGTGACAAAGGTCGTCGCGGTACAGTGCTTAAACTTCTGCCATTTGGCCGTTTGCTGGTTGAAGGCATTAACGTACGTAAAAAACACGTTAAAGGTGATCCTCAGAATCCTGGTGCCGAAAGCGGTATTATTGACCGCGAAACATCGATTCACGTCTCTGACGTAGCGGTTTACAACGCAGCTACGAAGAAGGGCGACAAGGTGGGCATTCGCACGCTGGACGACGGCAAGCGGGTTCGCTATTTCAAATCCACTGACGAACTTGTGGATATTTAACTAAGGTTTATACGATGAGTAGGCTGCATAAATTTTATACAGAAACCGTTGTTCCTAAGCTTAAAGAAGAGCTGAAGTTGGACAACGTAATGGAAGTACCACGCATCACTAAAATCACCTTGAACATGGGTGTTGGTGAAGCAGTGGGCGACAAGAAAATCATGGACTTCGCCATGAAAGATATGGCGAAAATCAGTGGTCAAAAACCTCTGTTGCGTCCAGCGCGTAAGTCGGTTGCGTCATTCAAAATTCGTGACGGGTACCCGATTGGCTGCAAAGTGACTTTGCGCCGCGACCGCATGTACGATTTTCTCGATCGGTTGGTTAACATTTCGATTCCTCGTGAACGTGATTTCCGTGGTCTGTCATCTAAAGCTTTTGACGGTCGTGGAAACTACAACATGGGAATTCAAGAGCAGATCATCTTTCCAGAAGTGGATTTTGATCAGGTGGACGCGATTCGCGGAATGGATATTGCCATTACGACCACCGCCCGTAACGATGACGAAGGTCGAGCGCTGCTGTCTGCGTTCAGCTTTCCATTTAAAAAGTAAAGTGAGGACTGCCTGAATGGCTAAGAAATCAATGCTGATGCGCGAGCACAAACGCGAGAAACTGGTTGCTCAATTCAAAGCCAGGCGCGACAAGCTCAAAGCAATCATCAAATCGGTTGAAAGCGACGACGACGCAATCGAAGCTGCGGTTGTTGCTCTTGCAAAACTGCCACGCGATTCGAGCCCGTCACGTCAGCGCAACCGGTGCAGCATCTCCGGTCGCCCTCACGGCTACTATCGTAAATTTGGTCTCAGCCGCAACATGTTGAGAAAGGCCACCATGAATGGTGAAATTCCTGGCTTACGTAAAGCTAGCTGGTAAGTAAGAGAGTAAAGGATACATTCATGAGTATGACTGACCCAATCGCGGATCTTTTGACCCGCATCCGAAACGGCCAAAAAGCACGTAAAGTTGCTGTGGCAATGCCTTCTTCTACGAAGAAAGTTGCCATTTGTGAAGTGCTCAAAAGCGAAGGCTACATTGAAGACTTTGCGGTTGAAGCCGACGGCAACAAAGCCGAATTGAACGTTAGCCTTAAGTACTACGAAGGCCAGCCAGTAATTGAAACTATTAAGCGCGTAAGTCGCCCAGGTTTGCGGGTGTACAGAAACAGTGACGATATCCCCAAAGTTTTGGGTGGTCTCGGTGTTGCCATCGTGTCTACGTCGCAGGGTGTGATGACTGATCGTCAGGCCCGCGCTAACAAACAGGGCGGCGAGGTGTTGTGCTACGTCAACTGATTGTTGATTGAGCTATACACACAAGCGTTAAACGGAATAAAGATATGTCCAGAATAGCAAAACAACCCGTCGTACTTCCTAAAGGCACCGAGTTTTCGATGTCCGGTCGCACGATTACCGTGAAGAACGGTAAGAACTCGTTGAGTTTGGATCTGCATCCAAATGTGGAAGTAGAGCAAGAGGGCGAGCAACTGAACGTGCGTGCCGCCGGTGGTGGCAAGCAGGGTGTTGCGATCGCAGGTACCATGCGTTCACTTTTGAACAACATGGCCATTGGTGTCACGACAGGGTTTGAACGTCGTTTGAACCTGGTTGGTGTTGGTTATCGTGCTCAGGCTCAAGGCCAGAGATTAAATCTGACACTTGGCTTTTCGCATCCGGTTGTTTACGAAGTATCCGCTAACGTAAGCGTTGAGACACCTAGTCAGACCGAAATCGTTCTGAAGAGTGCTGACAAGCAACGCATCGGCCAGGTTGCTGCTGAAATCCGGGCTTTCCGTCCGCCTGAGCCTTACAAAGGTAAAGGTGTACGTTACGCCGACGAACGCGTCATTTTGAAAGAAGCCAAGAAGAAATAATCGGGCTTAAAAGAGTTTTAGGAAACACTATGGACAAGAAACAATCACGTTTACGTCGTGCCCGCAAACCTCGTGCAAAAATGCGTGAGCTTGGTGTGCATCGTTTGAGCGTATACCGCACCTCACAGCATATTTATGCTCAGGTGATCGCGCCTGCCGGCGACAAAATCATTGCAGCGGCATCTACCGTGCAAAAAGACGTACGCGGGGATCTTGAAAATACCGGCAACGTTGAGGCAGCTAAGTTTGTAGGTGCTGCAATTGCAGTGCGCGCTCTGGAAGCGGGCATTACAAAGATTGCTTTTGATCGGTCAGGTTTTCGCTATCATGGCCGTGTTAAAGCACTGGCCGACGCCGCCCGCGAAGGCGGTTTGCAGTTCTAATTTAAGTATTGGTAGAACGCAGGTTTTACCAACAGTTTTAAATGGGCTTGGCCCAACATGAAGGTCGATACAAATGGCTAAACACGATAACAACAGCGCAGGCGATGATCTGCTTGAGAAACTGGTTACGGTTAACCGCGTAGCTAAAGTGGTCAAGGGTGGTCGTCAATTTGGTTTCACCGCACTTACAGTAGTTGGTGACGGCAAAGGTCGCGTAGGATTTGGATACGGTAAAGCACGCGAAGTGCCAATTGCTATCCAGAAAGCTATGCAGTCAGCGCGTAAGAATCTGATGACGATTCACCTCAATGAGGAAACGTTGCAGTACTCTACAAAAGGTCGCCACGGTGCTACCAAGGTGTACATGCAGCCTGCATCAGACGGTACTGGCGTCATTGCTGGCGGTGCGATGCGCGCCGTATTTGAATGTGCTGGCGTACGTAACGTGTTGGCTAAGAGTTACGGATCACGCAACCCGATCAACCTTGTGCG
>QIGP01000192.1 GCA_003228965.1 Gammaproteobacteria bacterium | reverse complement strand
GCGTCAAGTTCACCCGCGGCCGTGGTACTAACGCGGCCAGACGGGCGATGAAGTCGAGCGGCTCGAACACAACGTGCGTGGTGCCATCTCGGCTAAAGGCCATGGTCAGAGATGGCCAGATTCTTAGAAACCGTCGCGGCGACTTTTGTTTGATTGACCGTATTCCCGTGCTTACAGGCCAGGTTATGGCGCACCGGGATGGTTTCGGATTTGTTCGAGTCCCGGCGCAGGAAGACGATATCTATTTGTCACCGAAACAAATGATGTCTGTGTTCCACGGTGACAGAATTGCTGTTCAAGTAACCGGCGAAGACCGGCGCGGGCGGCCCGAAGGGCGCGTAGTTGAAGTGCTTGCACGCCGCAGCGAAGAATTTGCGGGCCGATATATTAAAGAAGGTGGAGTAGGGTTCGTAATCCCTGAGAACCCAAGAATCACCCACCACCTGTTAATCCCCAAAGGGAAAGCCATGGGTGCCAAGGCCGGTCAAATGGTCGTAGCAAAGCTTATGCAAATGCCAAGCACAGAGCACCACGCAATTGCGGACATCATCGAAGTCCTGGGCGAAATAACGAAGCCTGGTCTTGAAACCGACATGGCAATTAGAACGTACGGGCTACCGTTCGAATTTCCGGACGAAGTCGTAGAGCAAACCGAAGCGTTTTCGTCACGCGTCACACAAAAAGCGAAAGAGGGCAGGCTCGATTTACGCGAGCTGCCACTAGTAACTATCGACGGTAGTGACGCAAAAGATTTTGATGACGCAGTTTTCGCCGAGCCTTTGGACGGCGGAAGTCACCGTCTCATTGTTGCAATCGCTGACGTCGCGCACTACGTTGAACTTGATTCGCCTTTGGACGAGGAGGCTATTAAACGCGGGACGTCTGTCTATTTTCCAAACCGTGTCATTCCAATGCTACCCGAAGCACTGTCCAACGGGTTGTGTTCCTTGAAACCGCAGGTCGATCGTCTTTGTCTAATATGCGATATGCACGTCAGCCCGCAGGGCAAGGTAACTCAGAGTCATTTTGCCAAGGCGGTCATGCATTCGGCAGCGCGTCTTACGTACAATGAAGTTAACAACATCGTATGGGAGAAAGACGAAGCGTTACGCAAGAAGCGCAGCCGACTAATTCCCCACCTCGAACACTTAAAAGAAGTCTACGAGAGTTTAAGCAAAGCTCGTGACCGTCGCGGTTCGATAGAGCTTGATATACCCCAATCTCGTTTCGAATTTGACAGCGAAGGAAGTGTATCCGCGGTAGTGCGATACCCACGTAACCACGCGCACCGGCTGATTGAGGAGTGCATGGTAACGGCAAACGTCGAGGCGGCGCGTTTTCTCAAGCGAACCAAGATGCCTGCGTTGTTTCGAAATCATCCACCGCCAGAGGAAGACCGCATAGAAAAATTGGCCGGCTTCCTGCGAACCGTAGGCATGTCCATACCAAGGCACGAAGCCATTACACCGAAAGACCTTAAAAAAGTAGCCGCCGCAATTAGCGAACGACCTGACTCAGCGGCGCTAAGCATGACGTTGCTTCGCGCAATGATGCAGGCGGTTTATGAGCCACAGTGCGACGGCCATTTCGGTCTCGCCCTTAAAGAGTACGCGCACTTCACGTCCCCAATTCGTCGATATCCTGACCTTCTTGTTCACCGCGCCATTGCCCATGCGTTAGCCGGTGGCAAGCCGAAGAACTACGCGTACCGACTTCCACAGATGGAAGAGTTGGGTCAGCAGTGCTCAACGACGGAACGAAGGGCTGAAGAAGCCAGTCGTGATGTTGAGAAATGGCTGAAATGTGAGTACATGATGGACAAGGTTGGCGAGCAATTTGACGGCACGGTAGTTGCTGTTACAGAGTTTGGTTTATTTGTAGAAATAAGCGATCTTCTGGTAGAAGGCTTGGTCCACGTTACGGCCCTGGGTAACGACTACTACACGTTCGATCACGCGAGGCACCAGCTAGTAGGTCGGCGCAGCGGCGACCGATACAGCTTGGGTCAGACAGTGAGCGTAAGAGTGGCCGGTGTCAGCATGGAAGATCGTAAAATCGATTTTGATATGCTGGGTTCTGACGCGCACAATAAGAAAACGAGTACGCCTTACAAAGAAAAACACAAAAGCAAGAAGAAAAAAAGTGGCAAGCCTCGAAGGGGTAAGTCGTCAAAATCAAAGGCCGGATCTGGTGCAAAGCCTAAGTCAAAGAGTAAGCGTTGAGTTAAACATGTCAGAGAAAGAACTTATTTTCGGATTGCACGCGGCCGCTCATATTTTGGAAAGCGCGCCGGAGAAAGTGTTGGCGGCCTTTTTACAGGACGGACGCAACGATCAGCGGTTAGAGCAAGTTCAACAAGCGCTCGAAGTGTGTGGTTGCCATGTTACGACTCTGCCAAAGAACAGACTCGACCGCCTCGCTGACGGCGGCCGCCATCAAGGGGTGATTTTAGAAGTGCGCGGAAGTAGTGCATTAAGCGAGCCCGAGTTGATGGAGCTTGTGCAGAGCGCCGGAAACGATGTGCTACTTTTGATACTGGATGGAGTGCAGGATCCGCGTAATTTGGGAGCCTGTATGAGAGTCGCCGACGGAGTTGGCGTTACGGCCGTGGTGGCGCCGAAAAACCGTGCCGCTGGCATGACCGTTTCAGCTAAGAAAGTCGCCTCAGGTGCTGCAGTGCCTTTTGTTCAAGTTACTAACCTGGCGCGGTGTCTTCGGTCGTTAAAGGACGTCGGAGTGTGGTTGACTGGAACTTCGGACACGGCGAGGGAGAGCTTGTACGAATCAAACTTTACGGGGCCGATGGGTATTGTGTTGGGTGGTGAAGAAAAAGGCATTAGAAGACTAACGACCGAGGCGTGTGATGCCTTGATATCTATTCCGATGAAAGGTCAGGTCAGTAGTTTAAACGTGTCTGTTGCTGCCGCAGTGGTGCTATATGAAGCCTTGCGTCAACGTCGCTGACGTTTGGCCGTTGAGCTAAGAATTTGCTTGGTCTTATCCAGGCTGTGTTGGCCGCGATCGCCCATTCTTAGCGCTACGGCAACCTGCAACGTATCCAGTACGGCCAGTTGTGCGAGTCGCGAACTCATTGGCGTATACAAGCCGGTGTCTTCATTAATATCGACAAGCAGGTTTTGAGGCGCTATATCCGCAAGTGCGGAGCCAGGCGATGTGATTGCAATAACCTTTGCACCTAGAGCAACGGCTGTTTGCGCAGCTTCGATTACAGTTTTGGAACTGCCGGTTTTAGAGACAACGACTACAGCGTATTCCGGGTTCGTGATCGAGGCGGCTTGCAAAATTGTAGGCGAGTCGTTGTAAGCGTTGCACGGGATGCCAAGGCGGAAAAATTTATTCTGTGCATCGGCTACTACGAATCCGGAGGCACCGATTCCGTAGAAGTCGATCCGTGAGACAGAAATCAAGGCTTCGACAACTTTCTCAACCGCGCTTGCGTTCAGGCGTTGCTGAACTCCGATGAGCTCTTTGACGCTTCGACCGATGACTTTTGCAATGATTTGCTCCGCATCGTCTTCGGCGGAAACATCGGCGTGAACTACGTGTTCAGTTACGGCGAGGTGTTGGGTCAGCCGGGTTTTGAAGTCGCGGAAACCCGAGGTGCCGATAGAGCGGCAAAACCGTACGATAGTGGGTTCGCTCACATCAACGACCGATGCAATATCGGCCAGTGTGCGATTGATTACACTGTTCGGGTTTTCAATCACCCAGTCCGCGACCCGGCGCTCGGCGCTCGTGAGTTGTTGACGAATATTTTTGATTCGATTCAGCATTAGCTAGTAAAACTACAGCAATATTTGGAATATAATCAAATATTAGCTTTATTTTCGTCACTAATGTAGTAAAATTACAAATATGGCTGTGCCTGTCCACATATAGATCACATATAGATCAAGTCTAGCTCTTGGATAGGCGCACCTCGTTTAAGGTGCCTGTCCATGTCGGAGGTGTGCCTGTCCACTCAATACAATGCAGTGAGAGGCTTTCATGGCCAAATTTGTTCCGGTCGATCCTTTTGACCTCGTGATATTTGGCGGCACTGGTGACTTGGCAAAGAGAAAGCTCTTGCCGTCGCTATATCACCGCCATCGAGATGGGCAGTTTAGCGAAGACAGCCGCATCATCGCCGTGTCTCGCGGGGAGCTGAGTCAGGACGAGTTCAGAGGCTTGGTCCGGGACGCGCTGCAAAATTATTTGCACGAAGGTGAATTCGACGAAGATGCGTGGTCCGAATTCTCAAGCCGACTGCACTATCACGAACAGGATGTGATGAGTGCGATGGGCTGGGAAGGCCTTCAGAAATTCCTTGACGATTCACACGAGCGAATTCGAGTGTTTTATCTCGCGATGTCACCGTCGCTATTTGGCGTCACCGCACGAAACATTACCGAGGCCGGTCTGGCCGATAAGCGTTCGCGTATCGTTCTTGAAAAGCCAGTGGGCAGTGATCTCGACTCGGCGCGCGATATTAACAATCAGGTAGGCGCGGTATTCGACGAAGAACAAATTTACCGAATTGACCACTATCTGGGTAAGGAAACGGTCCAAAACCTGTCAGCATTACGGTTTGCCAATTCTCTGTTTGAGCCTCTGTGGCGTCGCGGCGCAATAGATCACGTTCAAATTTCTGTGGCGGAGCACATAGGAGTTGGCAATCGCGCTGAATTCTATTCTCGTACTGGAGCGTTACGGGATATGGTGCAAAACCATATGCTTCAACTTCTTTGTCTGGTGGCTATGGAGCCGCCAACAAGCATGGATCATGACGACGTTCGCAACGAGAAAATAAAAGTGCTCAAAGCGTTACGACCTATTACAAGCGAGAACGTCAAACGCGTTACCGTTAGAGGTCAATACAAAGCCGGCGCAATCAAAGGCGAGGCTGTCCCGGGCTACGCGCAAGAATTGACGGACCAAAACTCGGATGAATCCGGTACCAATACAGAGACTTTCGTCGCCATTAAAGCCGAAATCGATAATTGGCGCTGGAGCGGAACACCGTTTTACCTACGAACAGGTAAAAGACTTGCGACAAAGACCTCGGAAATCGTAATCCAGTTTCGACCGGTTGCCCATTCCATTTTTGACGAGTCTGCGGGAGAGGTCGTTGCCAACAGGTTGACGATTCGACTTCAGCCAAATGAAGGGGTTAATCTCACAATGATGAGTAAAGAGCCTGGACCGGGTGGTTTCAAACTGAAGTCACTGCCACTTAATTTGAGTTTTTCAGAGGCGTTTCCACTGCGTTACCCCGACGCTTACGAGCGATTGCTTATGGAAGTTCTTCGCGGTAACCCTGCGCTATTTATGCGGCGCGACGAGGTTGAATCTGCATGGACCTGGATTGACCAAATTATCGATGCCTGGGATAGCACAAGTCAAAAACCCGATGCCTATCTTGCCGGATCGTGGGGGCCAGTAGAAGCTGCGTTGCTTCTCGATCGCGATCAGCGCGAATGGTTTGACCCCGAAACCAGCTAGTAAAAATGGCGATTAGTCACTTTGCATCCAGCTCTGCGAAACAGGTCTATATTATGAAGCTCACAAATATCTGCAAAGACAGGGAACAGGCGTCTCACGCATTGGCGGAGCATCTGGCCCAGGTTATTCGAAAAGCAATTGACGAAAGAGGGCAAGCGTCACTAGTTGTTAGTGGCGGAACGTCGCCAGTCATGTTATTCGAGCATTTACGAAACATTGACCTCGACTGGTCGAAAGTGACCGTGGTTCCAAGCGACGAGCGTTTAGTCGACGCAGATTCGTACGAGCGCAATGAACACATGGTACGCAACGTGTTTCTTAACGATCTTGCGAGCCGCGCCAAGCTTATTAGTCTGGTCTGTGACCCAACTCAGCCTCAGGACTGCGAACGTTTTGCCAACGAAAATATAGCAAGCATAGAGGGACCATTCGACGTGGTCGTACTTGGCATGGGTGAAGATGGTCACACTGCTTCACTTTTTCCAGACTCGCCAAACATTCAGGATGTCCTTGAAAGTGATCTTTCGTGCCTTGTTCAACAAGTTCCAAGTCAAAAACGTACGCGTATCAGCCTCACTCCGGGCGCGCTTCTTAATTCCAGAGAATTGGTTTTACTTGTGTTTGGCGAAAGCAAGTATCAGGTTTTACAAACGGCGAATTCCGCCGGCCCAATTAGTCAGTTCCCCATTCGTGTAGCGCTTCATCAAGAACGTGTTCCTCTCACCACATACTGGGCTCCCTAGCCGCGAGTAGTTTAACTTATGAGTATTTCAAGAAAGCTTAATCCCGTTCTTTCTGAGGTGACAGCGCGCATTGCTGCCCGGAGTCGGCAATCCAGAATGCGCTATTTGAAAACAACGCAAGCCGCTCAGCGCAAGGGGCCCCACAGAACGGCACTTTCTTGTGGGAACCTGGCTCACGGATTTGCGGCCTGCGGAGCCGAGGGTAAGCAAGCTCTGCAAGGAGAGGCACGAGGAAATCTTGGTATTGTCTCGTCTTACAATGACATGCTTTCTGCCCATCAACCGCTAAAAGATTATCCGGCACTGCTCAAAGAAGCCGCTTGGAAGGCGGGCGGGGTGGCTCAGTTTGCAGGCGGAGTTCCCGCCATGTGTGATGGCGTTACTCAGGGGCAACCTGGCATGGAGCTGTCGTTGTTCAGTCGAGATGTTATTGCTATGTCGACGGCAGTGTCTCTTACCCACAATATGTTCGATGCCGTTGTGTGTCTTGGAGTATGCGATAAAATTGTTCCGGGTCTTCTGATAGGCGCACTGACCTTTGGTCACTTGCCTGTACTGTTTGTACCGGCAGGCCCAATGACAACCGGGATTGGAAACTCGGAGAAAGCTCAAGTGAGGCAGCTATACGCCGAAGGAAAAATTGGGCGCGACGAGCTGTTGAAATCGGAATCACGTGCGTACCACGGACCGGGTACTTGCACGTTCTACGGCACTGCAAACAGTAACCAGCTTCTCATGGAATTTATGGGGCTGCATTTACCGGGTACTTCCTTCATCAATCCTGGAACTGTGCTGCGCGACGCGTTAACACGCGAAGCAGCCAAGCGAGCGCTCGAAATTACGCAGCTCGGCGACGAGTATATCCCGGTCGCCAAAGTCATCGACGAGCGTGCAATTGTGAACGGCCTGGTTGGGTTACTTGCCTCTGGGGGTTCAACCAATCACACGCTTCATTTAGTCGCGATTGCGCGAGCTGCTGG
Organism: Gammaproteobacteria bacterium; assembly: GCA_003228965.1. Taxonomy (GTDB): domain Bacteria; phylum Pseudomonadota; class Gammaproteobacteria; order Steroidobacterales; family SZUA-146; genus SZUA-146. The sequence continues at coordinate 1,978 of QIGP01000192.1, read as the reverse complement.
AATTGTTATTACGTGGGACGACTTCGACGCACTGAGTGATGTCGTTCCTTTGCTCGCTCGAGTGTACCCAAATGGAAAAGCCGACATTAACCACTTTCAGGCAGCTGGCGGCATACAATTTTTAATGCGCTCGCTTTTGGATGTAGGGTTGCTACATGAAGATGTAACGACGATAGCGGGTGAAGGTCTACACCGTTACCTTAACGAGCCTTATCTCGAGGAAGGCGAGCTGAAATGGCGCGAAGGCACGAGCACAAGTCTTGACGAAGATGTAGTGCGTGATGCGAGTAATCCGTTTGACGTCACCGGTGGATTGAAATTACTTAAAGGTAATTTGGGGCGTGCGATCATTAAAGTATCAGCAGTGAAGCCTGAGCACCACAAAGTAAAAGCCGCCGCTCGAGTATTCAGCGATCAGAACGATGTTGTCGCTGCCTTCCAAAACGGGGAACTCGAACGCGATGTCATCATCGTGTTGAAGCAACAAGGGCCTCGTGCAAATGGCATGCCCGAACTACACAAGCTAACCCCTCTTTTGGGTGTTCTTCAAGACAAGGGATTCAAGGTGGCGTTAGTCACCGACGGAAGAATGTCGGGAGCTTCCGGCAAAGTTCCGGCTGCCATTCAAATCACCCCCGAGGCGTGTGCTGGCGGGGTGTTGTCCAAGATTCGCGATGAAGACGTGATTATACTTGACGCAACTTCCGGTGACTTGACCGTAGATCTTAGCGACGACGAGCTTTCGGAGCGAGCTTCCGTGCTTGATGTAACCCAGTCAGAGTACGGTTTTGGGCGTGAATTGTTTAGCCAGTTCCGATCTACCGCGGCTTCAGCCGAAGAGGGCGGAGGACCAGCTGTATTTGATTCTACACCAACGGTAAATGACTCTTCTATGGAGCCTTCTCTTTCAAGCCGATACGTTTAATTCAAGGGTAATAGCAATGTCGACAAAGAAAAAACGTAAAGATAACTCCTATCCCGACATACATCACATTTTGTCAATTAGTCGCGTGATCCCTGTGGTGAATATTGACAATCCGAAGCAAGCCGTGCCTCTGGCCAACGCGCTGTTGGAGGGTGGTGTTGGCGTCATTGAGGTCACTTTGAGAACACCCGCTGCCGTTGAGTGCATTAAGAAAATTTGTCGGGAAGTTCCGAAAATGTGTGTCGGTGCGGGAACAGTTTGGACTCGTGATGCGGCTAAAAAAGTGAGAAAGGCGGGTGCTCAATTCATAGTTTCGCCTGGACGCTCGGATGCGGTTTTCAAATATTGTAAAAAGCATCAAATTCCTTTGTTGCCCGGAACTCAAACAGCCAGCGAGATTGCTCTTTGGGTAGAGCGTGGATTCGAGGCCGTAAAGTTCTTTCCAGCTGAGGTTGCTGGTGGAGTGAACGCCTTGAAAGCCTACAGCTCAGTATTCGGAGAGTTAAAATTTTGTCCCACCGGCGGCATCACTAGCCAGTTGGTAGATGATTACCTGTCGCTCTCAAGTGTTGTCTGTGTCGGTGGCAGTTGGTTAGTGAGTAAGAAAGCTATAAGCGAGCGCGATTGGGGCAGAGTTAATCCAGAGTTGCTGGCAGCGCGAGAATCATCCGATAACAGCGGCCCTCCCTGGGATTAGCGCTTAAATAGAGCCGCCTCTGAGCCGGCCATCTCTGCTGCCCTGCTGCCTCTGGACAGGCACAGGCTCTACTATTTTGATTTAGACTAAATCTTAATAGACAGGTTTTGTACGCAAGGCACCTCCTCTGACCTCCTCTGGACAGGCACAGGCTTTAATATTCAGCCGCTTCTGGACAGGCAGAGGCTTTAATATTTTGATTTAGACTGAATCTTAATAGACAGGCGTTATTCGCAAGGTGAAGTTCAATATTCAGGACGTAATTTCCGGTCGAAATTATTGACAGTAACTGTGCCTGTCCAGATCATGGTCAGATCATGCTTAAGTAACTGTGCCCAAAGTAACTGTGCCTGTCC